>NZ_JANSIC010000351.1:0-1306 GCF_047461955.1 Synechococcus sp. R55.7 | reverse complement strand
CTCTGTTCCGCTGACGGGAATGGCGCGACAGGCCAAAGCTCGCGACAGTTTCCCTGGCCACAGCCTGCTCGGTTTACCAAGGTTAAGATTAGGTTAAAAAGGAAGAGGCGGGGGTAACCTCAAGCTAGGCTGGATGACCTATGTGAAAAGAGCCTGCTGCTCTCTTGGTTCTCGTTTTGGGTAGAGGAGACTGGCTGTGGACGCTGTTGCTGCTGAGCTGAAAACCGATCGCGTCAGCGGGACGGAGTCCTTTCGCGTCAGCGGGACGGAGTCCTTGCACTTGACCTTGCCCTCATCTGCGCCCTTGCCAACCGTGGCCGCCTGGGCCCACCAGCTGTTGAGCCAGCAATGGCAGCGGCTGCAGAAACACGTAAAGCGAGTTCTGACCCAGCATCCAGAAGCGGCAGAGTCTCTGCACCAAATCCGGGTGACCCTGCGCCGTATTGGCACCTGGGTGCAGGTATTTCAGGGATCCGTCCGGCTGCCCAAGCCTCTCAAGCCCAAACGCCTGCAAAAGCTGGCCAGTGCTTTGGGCAAGCAGCGGGATCTGGACGTGCTGCTGGAAATCCTGCAGGAACCTTGCTGGGAAGGGATCCCGGCAGCCCAGCAGGCAGAACTGGAGAAGCTAAAACAAGATCTGCAGCAACGTCGAACCCAAGCCGAGAAACGCTCCCGCCGCATTCTTGAAGATGCTGACTTCCTGGCGTTTCAAGCTGCCTGCGAGCAGTGGCTGGCTCACCCCCGCTATAAGCCCCAGGCGGAGCTGCCTTTGCCGGAAAGCTTGCCCCACTTGCTGACTCCCCTGCTGGCCCAGTGGCTGCTGCAGCCAGGCTGGCGGATCCCTGCTTTCCCCGCAACGGAAGCCCAGGCTGAGCAACTGCACGAGCTGCGCAAGGCCACCAAACGGCTGCGCTATCAGGTGGAGTTTTTTGCGCCCTTTTACGGGGAAACCATGCAAGATTGGATAGCAACCCTGAAGTGCTTGCAGGATCAACTGGGCCGCTTTAACGATTTGCAGGTTTTGCAAGGCGAGCTGCCTGCAGACTCAGACCTACAAACCCTTCTCCAGGAACAACAAAAACTAGCCCTCCAGGAGTGGCCTGAGCACCAACAGCGCTGCCTGGCCTCTGCCGAGCAGCACCGGCTTTACTCTAATCTTTTCTCTGTTTCCAATTTCTTTCCAACTGGGGATCCCTAGGTTTCCAATTCTATAGATCCCCCCGAAGGAAAAACCCCGCCTTATTGGCGGGGGATTTTTTGTGGCTATAGGGTTTCCAATTTCTAGGGATCCCCCCGAAGGGGGAAC
>NZ_JANSIC010000350.1:0-1336 GCF_047461955.1 Synechococcus sp. R55.7 | reverse complement strand
CAGAGAGCGAGTACCTTTGCTCAACAGGGTTGAGATTTGTCAACTCTTCTATACAAACCTTCTCAATCCCTTTTTTCAACAACCTTGTAGTCGGTAGAGTGTAGGGCATCTTCTGGGAACAGGCGACGTCAGGATCCTTAGCCCTTAGCTGCCAGGTGATACCGGTCACCGCCCTGAAGCTCTTTTGGGTGCAAGCTGAGAGTAACTGTGGCCACTTCCCAGATCTAGGAGATCGTTTAACCATGCGCAACCTCTCTTCCGTTTTGCTGTTCGGGATCCCTTTGGTAAGCCTAGGCTGGACAGGGATCCCGGTGGTGGCCCAATCCGCCAATCCAGCCCTCTGCCAGCAATTTCCCCAAGACATTCGCTGCACCCTCTCTGCCCCCAGACAGGTGGGACAAGCGCCGCAACCCACATCCCGTCCTCGGATTGCAGTCTTGGACTTTGATTTCAGCAGCCTCAGCAATCCCTACAGCTTCCGCGAGGCTTCTCGGGGGGTGAGCGACCTGTTGGTGGATCGGCTGGTGAGAGATGGCACCTTTTCCGTCATCGAGCGCTCGCGGCTGGACGCGATCTTGGCCGAGCAGAACCTGGGTCTATCCGGTCGACTGGATGCCAACACCGCTGCTCAGGTAGGCCGGATCCTAGGGGTCGATGCGGTGATCCTCGGCAGTGTGACCCAGTTTGATGTGTCTGTGCGCCGTTCTGGGGGTGGGGCACCGGTCTTAACTCCCTTCGGCAGCTTCCCGCTGGCGGTGGGCGCTGAGTCAGTGGATGCCGATGCCAACGTGCAGCTGAATGCCCGCTTGGTGAGCACCAGTACTGCCGAGATCTTGGCCGTGGTCGAGGGCAAAGGCAACGCCAGCCAGTCGGATAGCACGGTCACGGTTGCCGGCTTTGGCGGGGGATCCGCCACCAGCAACGAAGAGAAGCTGTTGGTATTGGCAAGCCAACAAGCGGTGGAGCAAATTGCCCAGCAGTTGGCCGGTTTTGCCGGGCGCTTGGCAGCTCAGCCTCGCTCTCTGCCAACGGTTGACGCCTTGGTGGCGGATGTCTACGGCAACCAGGTGATCCTGAACAAGGGCAGCCGCGATGGCTATCGGGTGGGATTGATTCTTTCTGTGGAGCGCGTCGTCCGCGAGGTGAAGGATCCGGCCACGGGGACAGTCTTGCGCAAATTGACTGAGCCAGCCGGACAGGTCCAACTGACGGAGGTGGATGACAGCTCCAGTGTGGGACGCATTCTCAGCGGGGCAGGCTTCAAGGTTGGGGATGTGGCCAAGCCTGTCCAATGAGCTTTCCCAAGCCCTATCCTCAGGATCCCTCGATGGGAGCA
>NZ_JANSIC010000349.1:0-1345 GCF_047461955.1 Synechococcus sp. R55.7 | reverse complement strand
AAACCGCCGCCAGAATCAGATTCCAATTGCGAAGTGGATGGGGAAATGTTACTTATCTGGATGATATAAACATTAGTGCTGCAACCAATACACCACCAAGCGCTTCTTTTAATGTTTCATCAACTAACATCTGTGCAGGGCAAAGTATTACATTTACCAATACATCTACCAATGCTACTTCCTATAGCTGGTCCTTCCCCGGCGGAACTCCTTCAACAAGTACGGCTGCCAGTCCTACTGTAACATTTAATTCAGCGGGGACATATACTGTAACATTAACAGCTAGCAATTTAAACGGAACAAACACGGCAACAGCCAGTATTGTGGTGAATCCTTTGCCCATACCTACTATAAGTGGTGGCGGTACTATTTGTCAGGGAAGCTCTGTAAATCTTACTGCTTCTGGTGGTAATAGTTTTACTTGGAACACAGGTGCTAATACTGCTTCCATCAATGTAAGCCCTGCATCCACTACTACCTATACCGTTACAGCCACAGCTACTAACGGATGTACAGCAACTGCCACTGCATCGGTTACAGTACTTAACTGTTCTTCGCTGGATGAAGTGATGAATACCTCCAACTTTTTGGTGTATCCCAATCCGGCTACTGATATGATTACCATTGCTCTGCAATTGGCTTCTGCCGAACCGTTGAAAGGAGAACTGATGACAACACTGGGTCAGGTGTTGCAGCAATTTACCATTGCTCCATCTCAGCAGCAAATAACTTTGATCACAGACGGATTGTCTTCTGGAATTTATCTTCTTAGAATATCTGACGGAAAACAAGCGATAACACAACGCATCATGGTTGTAAAATAAATCAGAAAGCCCCGGTTACGGGGCTTTTTTGTTTGTGTTTTCTTACTAGGATTAAGCAATGATAGTCTTTGAAAATTCTTCGCAGAATGTGCGTATCTCATTTCGAACCATACGAAATGCATGCATAATTTCTTCTTCACTTCCGGTTGCTTTGTCAGGATCAGAAAAACTATGATGTATGCGAATGGAATTACCTGGTATGTACGGACAGTTTTCTCTGGCATGATCACATACCGTGATGATGTAATCAAAGGGTATGTTTAAGTATTCATTTACATGGTTGCTGGTATGATGACTGATATCAATTCCATCTTCCTTCATGATTTGTATGGCTCTCGGATTTACGCCATGTATCTCAATACCGGCACTGTAAATATGAGCTTTACCTTGTAACAGATTTTCTAAATAACCATGTACCATTTGACTACGGGAGCTATTACCTGTGCATAAAACCAAGATTTTTTTCATTTAATACCTCCAACTGTTAGCGATGGCTACCAACGATAACATGATGGGTACTT
>NZ_JANSIC010000348.1:0-1348 GCF_047461955.1 Synechococcus sp. R55.7 | reverse complement strand
AGCCGAGATGGGATCCCACTGGTTGTTCACGATGCCGATTTGGATGGACAGCCTTTGGCCGCATTAACTTGGGCCGAGATTCGGGCCCGCAAACCCACGATTCCCACTCTTGAAGAGACCCTGTCACATATCAAGGGCAAAATCACCCTCGATATCGAACTCAAAGAAGCAGGCTATGAGGAACAAGTCCTTGCCCTCGTTAGCGATATTTTGACCCCCGAAGAATTTGTGATCACCTCTTTTTTGCCTCAGGTGGTGCAGCGGGTTAAAACGCTTTTGTCCCCGCAACCCAAGGTTGGCCTGTTGATCGAGGCAAAGGCTGAGGAGCAAGCCAAGGGATCTTTACTTACCCGTTGCCGGGAGTTGGGAGCGGATTTTCTGGCCCCCCACTACAGTTGGGTGAACTTGCAGTTCTTGGCTGAAGCTGAACAGGCCGGGATCCCTCTGTACGTTTGGACGGTGAACGATCCTGAAGTGATGAAGTTGTGCTTGCAGCCATTTGCCGGCTCAGTAGGACAAAATCCCGTTGTTCAAGGGTTGATTACCGACCGTCCCCAATTGGCTTTGCAAATTCGCGCCCACCTTTTGGCAGGAGTAGAGGGGGCAAAACCCTAGACCATGGGCACAAACTGCACCGGAAAAGCCCCTTTTTGAACCCATCCTTGGGCTGTTTTGCAGAGGATCAGCAAGGACTGGGATCCCTGGGCACCGGAGTCCGAAGGGCTTTCTCCCACCGGCACCACCAAGGTGCCCCCCACCGCCAGTTGATCCAGCAGCACCATGGGCACAGTTGGGGGCGCTGCCGTCACCAGAATGGCATCGTAGGGAGCATGCTCTGGCCAACCTTGGTAGCCATCCCCCTGACGCACTTCCACGTTGCGATAGCCCAGGGCAGCGAGGGTTTGTTGAGCTTGAGCAGCCAATGGGGACAGACGCTCCAGGCTATACACTTGCCGGGCCAGCTCTGCCAAAACAGCCGCCTGATAGCCGGAGCCGGTGCCGATTTCCAACACCACCGATTCAGGCGTGAGGCGAGCAGCTTCTGTCATAAAAGCAACAATATAGGGCTGAGAAATGGTCTGGCCATAGCCGATGGGCAGAGGGCAATCCCTGTAGGCCCGATCCCGCAGATCAGAGGGGACAAAAAGGTGACGCGGCACTTTTCCCATGGCTTCCAGTACCCGTGGATCTCGGATCCCTCGTTTGATGAGCTGTTTCTTGACCATCTGCTCCCGTTGGGAAGCAAAAGGATCGGAAGCGTCTGGGGGCTGAGGTTCAACTTCTGGGATCCCAGCTGGAGAGCGAGAAGAATGTCTCCACCGGAAGGATGAGAATGGGTTGATCACCG
>NZ_JANSIC010000347.1:0-1398 GCF_047461955.1 Synechococcus sp. R55.7 | reverse complement strand
AACTGTAGGAGAAGGTCTACGAAACCTCTTCAGTGGGAATACAGAACTTTTTGAGCTGCGGAGACTTCTGGATTATGAAAGTTATGTAAAGATGCCTTTGTTTTCGCCAGACAGGGCGAGTACTTGACCTATTCTTAAACAACTTGAGTCAAGCTGGGCTCGGTATCTTCACTTGGACTGACTCCCTCCACCAAGTTGAGCAGGGATCCCAGCCAAACCGCTTAGACAAGGTGAGCTGGCTTACGCAAAATGAAGTATGGGGAAAATACGGATGAGGTGGGAAGGGGTGAGGATGAATGTCGAGACAAAGATCCGAGATAAAGATCATCTTGGGCTTGGGCTGTGGGATCTGTCTGGGAGCGCTCTCTGCTGAGGCCAGTACTCTCCAGGTGCAGGTGAGCCCTCCCGATCCCCCTTTGGGGTACACCGTTTCTGTGCAAATCACAGCCGCACCGGAAACTTTGCTTGGGGATTGGCCTAGGGTCAGCCTAATCCATCCCGATGGCACACAAGCCCACTACCCAGCTTTCCAGATAGCGGCCAACCGTTGGCGGGCGTTGATCCCCACTACCCCTTTGGATGCTCCTGGAGCTCGCCAGATTCAGATCCAAGGGTTTATCCAAGATGCCATCCCACCTCCCTTGCAACTGTCTTTGCAACCGCGAGAGTTCCCCGTTCAAAGGATTCGCCTACCGGCGGGGGCCAGCGTCTGGGCCACAGAGGTGGAATGGACTAAGGTAGAGGCTTTTCGGCAGCACATCAGCCCGGAGAAGTACTGGCAAGGGTATTTTCACCGTCCAGCCCAAGGCCCGGTTACCACTGCGTTTGGGGTGCGCCGCTACTACAACGGCCAGTTTGCGGAAGATTATTATCATCGCGGTATTGACTATGCAGGCCCTGTGGGGGCAGTGGTGGTGGCTCCCGCAGCCGGTTGGGTTAGGCTGGTGGGCTACGAATCGGAAGGCTTTCGCGTTCACGGGAATACCATCGGCATCGATCACGGCCAAGGAGTGACCAGCTTGTTGCTGCATTTGAGCCGCATCGATGTGCGAGAGGGAGAGTGGGTGGAAGCCGGCCAGCCGGTTGGGGCCATTGGGGCTACGGGAACGGCTACGGGGCCCCACTTGCATTGGGGGCTATTTGTCCACAACCATTCGGTGGATCCCGTGCCATGGCTGCATTTGGCTATTGAGTAGATTGTGAATAAATGGAGATCTCCGCTGGGAGATTGGGGATCAATCGGTCGAAGCGTGCCCGTTTACCTGTACTGGGGGGATGATACCTATCGCCTGATGCAGGCGGTACAGCAGTTGCGGGATCAAGTGCTGGATCCCCACTGGGCAGCTTTTAACTACGATCGCCTGCCGCCGGAATCCACGGTTGCCGGGCTCAACCAAG
>NZ_JANSIC010000346.1:0-1400 GCF_047461955.1 Synechococcus sp. R55.7 | reverse complement strand
GCTTTTTGCAGGTGGTGTCCTCCCCTCTCACCCGCAGCTCTTACCATGCCGAGGCCGTACAAGATTTGATGCGCCACTCTCCCAAAGGGGGATCCTGAGTAGCGGCTCTCCACCAAGTTAGACTGCTGAAAGCCCGAGGCTGGTGTGTTCCTGACACCGCCAAGGAGACCCAAGACCGGGAACCCAATCATGGATATGAACAGGATCCCTCCTTCTACTAGCAGCAGCTCAGAAACCGGCTTGGTTCCCTCACCCCAGGGTTGGCCACAGCCTCTCCGCTGGCGGCCACCACTGGTCACTCCAGAAGAATATGCCGAGTTGATGGTGGGATTGATGCGGGAGTCTCGCCTCAGCCTGAACTACTTGATGTTGGTGCTCGGCTCCTGTGTGATTGCCACGTTGGGGTTACTGGCCAATAGCCCGGCCGTGATCATTGGGGCGATGATCGTGGCTCCTTTGATGCTGCCGATTCGCGGCATGGCCATGGGGGCTTTAGATGGGAATGTGGTCTTGTTTCGTACAGGCATCCTGTCTTTGACCGTGGGAACTGGTATTGGGGTGGGGGTGTCTTTCCTGCTGGGGTGGTGGGTAGGTCTTCCCAATTGGGGCAGCGAAATTTTGGCCCGCACTCAACCCAACCTGTTGGATTTGGGAGTGGCGCTAGCAGCAGGGGGAATTGGCGCTTTTGCTAGGGTGCGCAAAGAGATCGCCGACAGTTTGGCAGGGGTTGCGATTGCTGTGGCCTTAATGCCGCCGGTGTGTGTGATTGGTTTGGGACTGGCCCATGCCGAGTGGGAGATCAGCCTAGGAGCAACCCTGCTCTATTCCACCAACCTGTTGGGGATTGCCCTGGCTTGCATGGTTACGTTTTTGCTGATGGGCTACGCCCCCTTGCACAAGGCCCGTTCTGGATTGGTGTGGATGTTCGGTTTGGTGATGGTGTTGCTGGTGCCGCTGGCAGCCAGTATGACTCAACTGCTGTATCAATCTCGGTTGGAATGGGCGCTACGAACCGCCTTGCTAAACAGAACCATCACCTTCCAACGGGTAACCCTATTGCGCAGCGAGTTTAACTGGGTGGTCAATCCCCCAGAAGTAGTGCTGTCGGTACGAGCAGACGAGCCGGTTACCCCCAGGCAGGTGACTTTGCTGGAGGAATTTGTGGCGGCGGAGGTAGGTCGCCCCTTTACCCTGATTTTTCAGGTGGTACAAGACCAAGAGGTGCGCCGAGAAATGCCTGCCCCAGAAGAGCCTGAGTCGGATCCCGAGGTTAACCCTACAGAGGCAACTCTTTCCCCACGACCGAGGGGGATTATTACCCCCTACTGAATCGCCGGGTGGGCTTGCTACAACGTCAGGGATCCCACATTTTGTTCTAACAACTGGGCCAGATCCTGCAG
>NZ_JANSIC010000345.1:0-1409 GCF_047461955.1 Synechococcus sp. R55.7 | reverse complement strand
CCGTTAGCTAAATCGTTGAGTTGCTCTGCAAGCTAAGATCGGCAAACCCTGTTCCATCGATGAGGATCCGCGTCGGCCATGATGACCGTAATGGAGTTTTTCGCCCTCAGTGCTGGGGAGTGGATGTGCCAACGCACCAGCCATCACTTGGCTTTTCGCCGCTCTGAGGGTGGGAGGTCGCGGCTACAAATTGCCACCCTTGCGGCAACCGATCCAGCAGTCATCCGGGTTTGCGAGTTGTTCAGGGTGGATCCCCGACGAGCTGTGGGAGCAGCGCGGGTGCGGTGGGATGGCGAGCAGGAGTGGGACAACGAAGAGTACAAGGGAGACGTGGTGCTGGTACCTATCCCCGATGAGACCGATCCCATGCGCGGGCAGTTGCTGCGGGATCAGGGCTACGCTGAGAAAGTACCGGTGGCCGGTACCTATGTCATGGGATCCGATGGCGCCCTTACCCTTTACACCCAGTATGAGATGACTGAGTCGGAAGAGCGCATTTGGTTTGCCAGCCCCAACTTGCGCCTGCGGGCCAGCACTGTCAAGCGGTTCGGTGGCTTCAGCATGGCTTCTTTCTGCTCCGAGGTGCGTAAACTCTCCGTCGGCCCTTCTCCCACCCCTACGGTGGCCGAATCCAGCTCTTTCCGCAGCTAGAGCGTTTTCTCCTCAACCGCAACACGGGTTGTGCCATGCACCAAGTCTTGGATCTGGGGATTAACCTGCTCCACGCCAATCAACACCAGGCCGACCACAACCGGGAGCATTTTGATGCCTGGGGAGTAACCTGTCTGAACCTCATGAGCGCGCCGGGGGCGGGTAAGACGTCTTTGCTGGAGAAAACCGTGGTCGCTCTTGCCGGCTCGCTGCGCCTGGCGGTGATCGAGGGAGACATGACGACCCAACTGGACGCGGAGCGGTTGCGTCGCTACGGGATCCCGGTGATTGCCATCAACACGGGGCGGGCCTGTCATTTGGATGCGGCCATGGTGGCCGGGGGCTTGCAGCAATTGGAAGCACTGCTGGGTCCCCAACAACTGGATTTGCTGCTGGTGGAAAATGTCGGCAACTTGGTCTGCCCGGCGGAGTTTGAGGTGGGGGAACACGCCAAGGTAGCACTGCTCAGCGTCACAGAAGGGGAAGACAAGCCTCTCAAGTACCCAATCATGTTTCGAGAGGCGGATTGTCTGCTGATCACCAAAGTGGATCTGGTTCCTGTGTTGGAGGTGGATTTGGATCGGATCCAGGCCAATATCCGCGAGATCAACCCTTCTGTGCCGATTTTTTGTCTTTCTGCCAAGACGGGTGACGGGCTGGAGCCCTGGCTGGGCTGGATCCGAGAGCAGATTCTCCTTGCCCAACACCGACGGCAGCCGCAGTGAAGGGTATCATACTGAGCATCTAGCCGTGGAACT
>NZ_JANSIC010000344.1:0-1414 GCF_047461955.1 Synechococcus sp. R55.7 | reverse complement strand
GCTTTTAACTACGATCGCCTGCCGCCGGAATCCACGGTTGCCGGGCTCAACCAAGCCATGACCCCGCCGCTGGGATCCACCGCCCGCTTGGTTTGGCTGGAAGAGACGACGCTCACCCACCATTGCCCGGAAGATCTGTGGGAAGAAGTGGAGCGCACACTGGCCCAGTTGCCCCCCACCACCCATTTGCTCTTGACCACCAGCAGCAAACCGGATGGGCGCCTGAAATCCACCAAAATCCTCAAGAAAACGGCCATTGTCCGCGAGTTTTCCCAACTGGCCCCTTGGGATGAGGAGGGCATTCTCCAGCAGGTGCAGCGGGAAGCTGAACAACGGGATCTGGCCCTCAGCCCGGCAGCCGCCCAGAAATTGGCCGAGGCGGTGGGCAATGACTCCCGTCGCTTGGCGATGGAATTGGAAAAGCTGGCCCTGTTTACGGCAGGTCAACAGGATCCCATTTCTCCTGAACAAGTCGAGGCGTTAGTTCCCGCCAGCGCCTACAACAGCTTTCAATTGGCGGGATCCCTGCGCAAAGGGAATCTGGAACAAGCCCTACGCATCTTGACCCATCTGCTGGATCACAACGAGCCGGCCCTGAGGATTCTGGCGGTGTTGGTGGGCCAATTTCGCACCTGGCTATGGGTGCGGCTGCTGCTGGATCAGGGAGAACGGGATCCCAAGGTCATCGCCCAGAAAGCAGAAATCGGGAATCCCAATCGGGTTTACTTTCTGCAAAAAGAGGTGGGATCCCTGAAGACCACAGCTTTACTGAAAGCAATGCAGCAGCTTTTGCAATTGGAATACAACCTCAAGCAAGGACAGCCGGAACGAGATGCCTTTCAAGAAGCGCTGATCCAAATCGTGGCCTTTCTCCAGAAAGGCTCATCTTCCCGCAGCCGCTCTCAGACCTCAGCCGCCGCTCTTCTTGGGGAGAGGGGAACCATTGGCCCAGCGAGCCGCTCCACTGCCACTTGAGGTAACCATGGGGCAGAGCTGAAATGGCTCTACGGGTTGCTGCCAAAATGGCTTCGAGACAACCTCAGAGCAAATAGAGCAAGATAAACAACACGATCCAAACCCCATCCACAAAGTGCCAGTAGATCTCGGCAGCTTCGACGCCAAAATGATGTTGGGCGCTGTAGTGGCCGGGTTTAAAGGAGCGCCAGAGCACCGCCAGAATAAACAGCAACCCTGCCATCACGTGGAGACCATGAAACCCCGTTAAAACATAGAAGGTGCTGGCAAACAAATTGGTGGTGAGGCCAAACTCCAGGTTGCTGTACTCATAGAGTTGCCCTGCCAGGAAAACCGCCCCCATCAGCGCTGTGAGGGCAAACCACAGCCGCAGACCCCTGACATCATCGGCCTTGATGGCCGACCCAGCTTTGTGAATGACGAAGCTGCTGGAGAGCAA
>NZ_JANSIC010000343.1:0-1442 GCF_047461955.1 Synechococcus sp. R55.7 | reverse complement strand
AAGGTTGTCCAAACCCTGCTGGGGATAGGAGCCAGCCTCCTGTTCGTCGTAGGCAGTGCTCTGTTCATCCTCGATGCCCGTCACCGCTGAGATGCGCACCCTACCCAAAACCACAGCAGCCCTTCTCCGAGAGCAACAGAGGCGAATCAGATGAGAAGCTTGCTAATAAGGACTTCTTCCGGCTACGGGATCCGCAGGCGAGAGACTTTCTTTCTGTGGCAACCCTTCCGGCTCGTTTGACGAGTCATTCGGACGAGAGGAAAAAGATGGCTCTGGGCTGCTCGCGTCGGCAGGATCCATCCCCGGCAAAGCCAAAGAACCAGCAGCCTCGGTGGCCCGAGCATACAGCCTGGCTCGAACCTCTGCCTCCTGCTTGGGCTTCAGATAGAGGTTCTCCAGCAGCACCGCCATACCCGCCACCCACGGGGGGGCGATCACCGCCCCAACAATACCCAACAACTGGGTGCCCCCCAGCACCGCCAGCAACTGATACAAGGGCTTCACCCGCACCGAGGATCCCACCAACAGAGGATCCAACACATAGGTTTCCAGGTTTTGAACGGCAACATATAGGATCAGCACCCACAAAAAAGTCCAGCCCCCCTGAACGATTGCCACCACCAAAGCGGGCAGGGATCCCAGTACCGGCCCAATGAAGGGGATAAGGTTGGTAAACCCAGCGATCACCCCCAGCGCCAGAGCGAACTCCGACAGGCCGAGAAAGCGAAGCGAGACGGTGATCATCACGCCCAAAATGGCAGAGACCAGCACCCGCCCCTGAATGTAGCCCCCCATGCGCTGGGCCATCGGGTGTACCTGCTCAGCAAGCCGCTCATTCCAGGGATAGGGAAACAACTCCACCAAGCCCCGCACCAAGTCAGAGCCGCTCACCAGCATGTAGCCGGAAATGAAGAGGGTCAGCACCGTGGTTAGCAGACCACCCAGCAAACCGCGGGTGAAGTCGAAAGACTGCACCAGCACCCGTTGTCCCGAGCGAACTGCCCAGCTCATCAACGACTGAGGATCGAGCAACTGGTTTAAGTAGTCCAGCGCCGCCGGATCCACCCCCGCCAGATCGGCAATCCAGGTGTCCACCAGCAGTTGTAGTCGCTCCAGATAGAAGGGCAACCTCGCTAGCAACCGCTGGGTCTGAGTCGCCACCGTTGGGCCAATGAGCAGAGCCAAGCCGGCAATCCCGGCAATTAAGCTCAAATACACCAGCACAACCCCCAGCCAGCGGGGGATGCGTAATCGCTCGGCCAGATCCACCAGGGGAGCCAGCGCTGCCGCCACCACCACCGCGATCATCACCGTCAGCACCAAGCTGCGCAGTTGCCACAGCAGCAACAACAGCATCCCTGTGGCCACCACCAGGGCTACAGAGGATACGGAGATGGTCAGTTGTCTTCGGCTCATCACTTGGCTGGGTTCTCTTCAGGGGG
>NZ_JANSIC010000342.1:0-1457 GCF_047461955.1 Synechococcus sp. R55.7 | reverse complement strand
AGCCCAACATCAGCCTTTTGATTTTCTACAATACCGCTGGAGTGTTGGGGGCAAAGATCATGCAGCGGCGCAAGGTAATTCTGGGTTTGTTGGGGTTGGCCAGCAGCAGTGGATTGGCAGGAGCCTATTGGGCCAGTCGGCAGCAGCCCTCTCATCTAGCCCCAGGGATGGGATCCCCTAGAGCCGCTCTCCCCTCTCCTACCCCCCAGCCCACCCCCACCGTCGTCCCCCATCCAGATGCCCCCCATGGCCTCTACATCCCCCCCCGCCGAGATCTGCGCCTCTTGGTCATCAGTGACATGAACGGCATCTACGGCTCGGTGGAATACGACCCAGAGGTGGATCGGGGCATCGGCCTCATCCCCTATCTTCAGCCGGATATTGTTTTGGGAGGAGGAGATATGGTGGCCGGTCAGGATCCCCGCCTGTCGGAGGAGCGCATTCGCGCCATGTGGGCAGCCTTCGACCGGCATGTGGCTGGCCCAATCCGTGCGGCCAAACTTCCCTACGGCTTTACCTTGGGCAATCACGATGCTTCCTGTGCCCGCACCACGCGGGGCGGCTTTCTCTTTCAAAAAGAACGGGATCTGGCCCGCGAGTTTTGGAACGATCCGGCCCACGACCCAGGTTTGAACTTTGTGGATCGGGGGGACTTTCCCTTCTACTACACCTTTGAAAAAGACGATGTGTTTTACCTAGTCTGGGATGCCACCTGCAATTACATCCCGCCCGAACAAATGGCCTGGGCGGAAGCGGCTCTGGCCAGCGAACGGGCTCAGAAGGCCAAGTTGCGCATTGTCATCGGCCATCTGCCCCTCTACGCCATCACTGTCGGGCGCGACGATCCGGGAGAAGTGCTGCTGGAGGCGGATGCCAAACGGGCTCTGCTGGAGAAGTACCGCGTCCACACCTACATCAGCGGCCACGACCACGGCTACTACCCTGGCCACAAAGGGCAACTGCAACTGCTTCACTGCGGCATTCTCGGCTCTGGCCCTCGTCCCCTCTTGGGCAGCCCTCTGCCCCCCCGCAAGACCCTCACCCTTATCGACGTGGATTTCGAGAGCCCAGATGTTACCTATTACACTACCTATCACATGCGGGATCTGAGCGTGATCGACCAAGCAGAGCTGCCCCGTTTCATCACTGGGCACAATGGCTTGGTGCTGCGCCGCGACGTCAATTGGGACAACCTCACCCCCCAAGAAATCGCCACCTGCCAAGCTCGTATTGGATCCCTGTGTCGGGATTAACGTCTCCGTCTTGGCAAAAGATTGATGAGCCGTTTGTAGATGCTCTCGCGAGGGTTCTGCACACTTCGCGAGCAGCCCAGGCTTTTCAACAGATGATTCAAAGCAGCTTTTTCCAGCAACACCAGCCATAGCCGGTGCAACTGTGTCTCTCGCATAACGGATCCCAGTGATTGATTTCAGCGAAACTGTGGAGAGCTTGTGAAG
>NZ_JANSIC010000341.1:0-1479 GCF_047461955.1 Synechococcus sp. R55.7 | reverse complement strand
AAGTTGGGCAACCAAGCCGCCGTTGCCGGCCCCAGCGTCCCAATTTGTCCCAGCGCCTGGGTGATGAACAGCAGCACATAGAAGGCAAAGATAATCAGCACACTGATGCCCAACCCCAAAGAGGAACCGGTGCGTTGCGGGCGCAATCCCAAAGGCACCCCAATCAGGGTGAACGCCAGACACGCAAAGGGAATGGCATACTTCTGGTTGAGGCTGACCTGTAGACGACGCACCCGTTGCAGATCGCCAGAGCTGGCAATCACTTCGATATAATGGTTCAGCTCTCGAATGTTCATTTCCTCAGGGCTGCGGATCTCTTGAGCCAGCTCCAGTGGTGCGCGAGGCAGGCGCAACTCCTGCCGGCTGAAGGTGGCAATGTTGCTGTAGGTGCCATCAGGAGAAACGATGTAGTTGGTGCCATCCTCAAACACCCAAAGATTCTCTTGGGGATCCCAGCGTCCCCGTTGGGCCAGCAGGATTTGGTTGAGCGCTTCGTTGGAAAAATCCAGGACGATAATGCCGCGCATTTGCTTCCCATCGAAGCTGCGGGCGTAGAACTGACGGGTTAGCCCTTGTCGCCGGGAAAAGGTGCCGTCTGGCTCAGGCATGAGGATCTCGCCAAATTCTTGGTAGAGGATATTCTCCCGCCGGAAGTCGGGATCCCGATTTAAAGCTCGATTCAAAGTCGTGGCCGCTTGGCGATTGCTCACCGGCACCACCAGCTCATTGAACAGAAACGTTAACGTCGTCACCAGCAAGCTGAGGACGAGGGCAGGCACCATGAGGCGGTAAAGGCTCACCCCGCATCCGCGCAAGGCCGTGATCTCGTTGTCGGCAGACAAGCGCCCATAGGCCAGCAACGTGGCCAGCAACATGGACATCGGGAACGTCAAAACGATGATCCCCGGCGCCCGCAACACAAACACCTGTAACGCCGCCGAAAGCGACAGACCCGCTTCCACCACCAGGCGCACCAGCTCAAACAGGGATCCCACCGCCATCACCAAGGTTGTGAAAGCTCCCACCCCAAAGAGAAACGGCAGCAGCATCTCCGAGAGGACATAGCGATCCATCAGGCCCACCGCGCAAACGAGGGAGAGCCTGTGGTCAGGCCGCTCGCGGGAACGGGCAGGAGGGAGAGAATGAAGTTTCACGCAACCCAAGGAAGTAGTAGGCAGGACAGCCGAAGGCTGTTAACGACTCTAGACCGGAACACTGGGCAATGAAAGGCTATCGCCTTCCTTTCTCAACCTAACCCGCCTATGATCGACCCCAAGTAAGCTCAGGCATAGAATTGGGCCGGGTTTGTCTTGGGAAGACTTTCGACATGGTTTCCTCCTCTTCCCCCTCCTGCAATCTTAGGAGTTTGCTGGAGCGGCTCCTGGAGCTGCGGCAGCAGGTTGTAGAGGGATCCCAGAAATACTTGGCCGCTTGGGGCTGCCTTACGAGCCCTCCTGCGGCCATCCACAACCTGGCGCG
>NZ_JANSIC010000340.1:0-1511 GCF_047461955.1 Synechococcus sp. R55.7 | reverse complement strand
ATAGCCGCGGCCAACATGCTTAGTTTAATGGCTATTTCGGTTCCGCAAAGTAACCAATTGTTCAGCAGATCGGGGACTAGAGGCAGCCCCTGTAGCTTGTTCGCGAAAGCGTCACGCAGCGGTAAGGGCGCGATCCAACAATTCCATCGGGTGATAGATGGGGATCCCGGCTTTGCCCTGTAGGCGCAGATGTTTCTGGATTTGTAGGCGGCAGCCGATATTGGCAGAGACAATCCCCTGAGCACCGGTGTTAAGCAAGTTCTTTACCTTCTGGGATCCCAGCTCATCCGCCACCTGGGGTTGCAACAGGTTGTAGACGCCGGAGCTACCACAGCAGAGGGCCGCATCGACGGGATCCCGCAGCTCCAGCCCCGGGATTTGCCGCAACAGGTGTCGGGGTTCCTGGCTGAGCCGCTGCCCATGCAGCATGTGACAGGCATCCTGGTAGACCAGCACCAGGGGTTCCGGCTGTAGCGGATGTAGAGGAGCCGTTAACCCCACCTGGGCGAGAAACTCCTGAATATCCCTGACTTGAGTGGCAAATCGGGCTGCTTTCTCCTTGTAGTCGGGATCCCTGGCCAACAGGTGGCCATACTCCTTCAGGGTATGCCCGCAGCCAGAAGCGTTGATCAGAATGGCATCCAACTCGTAATCGGCAAAGGCATCGATCATCTGGCGGGCCAGGGTTTCCGCCTGCTGCAGTTGCCCTTGATGGTGGGGCAAGGCCGCGCAACAGCCTTGGACGGGCGGGATCACCACCTCACAGCCGTTGTGGGTCAAGACGCGAATGCTGGCCTCATTCACCTGCGGGGCAAACAGGCGCTGCACGCAGCCCAAAATGAGTCCCACCCGAAAACGGCGTTCTCCCACCGCCGGGATCCGCTCAGGGTAACGCTTGGGCAGCAGTTGCTCCACCTCCAGGGGGGGCATCAGGGATTCCATGGCCGCCAAACGCGGGGAGACCTTTTCCAGACCCTTTCGGATCCAAGCGCCGATCCCCATTTTTTGGTACAGCCAGAGAGGCCACAGCAGCGGTTGCAGCCGCTCCGGGTAAGGAAACACCGAGAAGATGAACTGGCGGTAAAGCCGATCCCAAAGGCTACGTGGGTAGTTGCGTTCGATTTGCGGGCGGGTGGCGGCAATTAAGCGGTCATATTGCACCCCCGATGGACAGGCCGTAACACAGGCCAAACAGCCCAAACAACTGTCGAAGTGGGAAACCGTAGCCGCCGAGAGGGAGATTTGACCTTGGTTGAGAGCCTCCATCTGATAGATGCGCCCCCGCGGCGAGTCCGTCTCTTTGCCGATGACACGGTAGCTGGGGCAGGTGGTCAGGCAAAACCCGCAATGCACGCAGGCATCGATCAGCTTGGGATCCGGGGGATCCACGCCGTCAAAACTTGGCCCTTTGGATACGTTCATCGGCCTCTAGCTCTCAGCACAAAAGCCTGCTGTACAGACTCAATCTTGCCTTTTGGCTTGTTTTGGGGTTTTGGAGGTGCCCCCGTTTC
>NZ_JANSIC010000339.1:0-1513 GCF_047461955.1 Synechococcus sp. R55.7 | reverse complement strand
TAAGCTACGCTTTGGTTGACTACCTGCCAGCGGCTTTTGAGATTTGTTGAAGCAAACTTATCTCACTTGTCAAGGCCATCTGCACCAGTACAATTGCCGTTTTGCCGCTACTGCCAAACGCTCAGTTTGTCTTTTTGGCTCTGCCCAATGCTGCCATCATCCAACAATTTCGGCAACTGCCAAATAAGCTCCAAAGTGCGAGATGGCATCGATGCTTCTTGAAATGCTTAACCCAAAGATTTCCGGTTTTTAACTGATTTTTAACTGTCTCTTGAGTTGCATTTCCGTTGATCAGCATCGCTGTGCCGAGCCGATCTTAACAGCTCTACGATGCAGATCTCAGACAGGATAGGCAAGATTTGCATCGAGACTGTCAGTAGAAAGAATCTTTACAGACAAAATATTGTTTATCCTGAGAAGAGGGGTTTGTGTTTTTGAGGATTGGGCCTATGTATGCGGAGCAACCCAAGGGGGGATCCTCCAGCAGCTGGAAGCGCCGTCAGTTGAAGCTGGCCAACGTCGCTGCTGGGTTTGCCTCGGCAGTACAGCCGATCTTTGCCCAAACCATCATCACCGATAGCGAAGGATTGGAAGCCGGCCCCGTCACCATTCCCACCCCAGATGGCGAGATCCCTGGCTATCGTGCCAAGCCGACCGGCTCTGGCCCTTTTCCACTGGTTTTGGTGGTGCAAGAGATCTTTGGTGTACACGAACACATTCAAGACATTTGTCGCCGCTTGGGGAAGTTGGGCTATGTGGCAGTGGCTCCCGAGCTGTTTTTCCGGCAGGGGGATGTTTCTCAGCTGCAGAGCTTTGAGGAGATTCGCGCCATCGTCTCCCAGGTGCCCGATGCTCAGGTGATGTCGGATTTGGATGCGGCGGTGGATTGGGCAATTGGCAACTCAGGTGCGGATCCAGAGCGGGTGGGCATTACTGGCTTTTGCTGGGGTGGTCGAATCACTTGGTTGTACGCGGCTCACCGACCCGGCTTGAAGGCGGGTGTTGCCTGGTACGGTCGTTTGGTGGGAGAGTCCACACCCTTAACCCCAAGGCATCCGCTGGATGTGGCAGCCAGCCTGAAGGCACCTGTGTTGGGTTTGTATGGTGGTGCAGATACCAGCATTCCCTTGGAAACGGTGGAGCAAATGAAGTCAGCTCTGGAAGCTTGCGGAGATCCATCGCAGTTGATCATCTACCCGGATGCTCCCCACGCCTTTTTTGCCGATTATCGCCCCACCTATCGCCCAGAAGCGGCTGGTGACGCTTGGGAACGGTTGCAGGCTTGGTTTCGAGAACACGGCTTGGCCCAGGGATCCCGGTCTCAATGATGGGATCTCATCTGTTCCCGTCGGCAGGACGGAGTCTTTTTTTGACTGCGCCGAAGGCAGAGCTTGGGGCAAGCTGGTATATTCCTAGCCATCTCAGGGAAACAGCATGAAAGCGCATGAGTTCTGGGCCCGTACCGACAGCCAAGGTCAACTGATTTTGCCCATGCGGGCGCAGGAGCAATTGC
>NZ_JANSIC010000338.1:0-1529 GCF_047461955.1 Synechococcus sp. R55.7 | reverse complement strand
GCGGGACGGAGTCCTTTCGCGTCGGCGGGACGGAGTCCTTATCCACCTCGCCCCCTTTAACAGAGGAACGGGAAGAACTGGCCGGCTATCTGCTGGGGGACTTGTCTCCCGAGCAGGCGAGTGCTCTAGAGGCACGCCTAACTCAAGACCCTCGGCTGGTGGCCGAACTGCAAGCCTTGCAAGAAACCTTGGAATTGTTGCCCTACGGATTGCCAGGAGTGCTCCCGCCCGCCAGCTTGCGCGACCAGGTGATGGCAGAGGTGGGGGCTATGGGCTTGCGCGAGCAGGAGATGGCAGTCCCCCTTCACTCTCCACTGCCTGCTTTTGGGGTGGGGTGGCGCTGGTTGGGAGGCTTGGTGGCGGCAATTTTGGTTCTGCTCAGCTTGGACAACTGGCGACTGCGGCAAGCTCTGCAACTGGCCCAGCTAGAATCGGTGCGGGCATTATCCCATCTCTTGCAACAGCCGGGATCCCGTCTGGTGCATTTGCAGGGGGAGGCGGGGACGGCCAACGTGCTGTTTCGCCCAGGAGACTGGCAGGAGGTTATCTTGGCCGCACGGGATCTGCCCCAACCGGTGGCGGGGGAGCGCTACTCCCTCTGGCTCAAGCTGGATAATGGCGAGTTCCTCCACTGTGGTGACTTTCAGGTGGATGCTCAAGGCTCTGCTCTGGTGGCCCTACGCCCATCCCGCACGTTGCCGGCAGGTACCCGCGCCCAAGAGCTGCTGGTCGCGACCGGTTCCCGCCAACTGCCCGCTCGCGCTACTCGGACGGAGTCCTTGAAACCCCTTCTGACGGGCAAGGTGTGAGGTGAGAGGAAGGGTTGACCTGCGGAGGTTGGCTGTGCTGGTGGGGGCGCTACTGGCCCTTCTGGCCTTGTGGTGGACGGATCCCACGCCAACAACCCTAAGCCAATACGTTACTTCTTTGCAGGAGCGCACTCCTTCTCAACTCCACAACATTCGCCGAGCCGTCCAAAGCCTGGATGGAGTTTACATCATGCCTGCGACACGCTCACGGGAACAGGCAGAAGTGATTTTTTCCTTCAACCAAGTGGTGGGGCCGCGCAGCCTGGAACGAGGCTATGTGCCCGCGCCGGTGTTTATGGTGGCCGAAACCCTGGATTCGGTTGGGGGAGGAATCTGTCAGGTGTCCTCTAGCCTTTACAATGCCGCTCTGTTGGCAGGGCTGGAGGTGGTGGAGAGGCACCCCCATTACCGGCAGGTAGAGTCGGTGCCCCCTGGCTTAGATGCCACCGTTTGGTACGGCTTGGCCGACCTCAAGCTGCGCAACCCTTTCCCCTGGCCGGTGCGCCTACGAGTTCAGATCCGCGGCCCAAACCTGATTGTGTCCGTGCTGGGACGGGGATCCCGCCACGCCCTGAGGATCCCACCCATCCGTGTAGAGCGGCACCGGCTGGATCCCCAGCATTTGCAGGTGAGCGTGTATCGGGGTAACGAGCGCCTCTCCCAAGATCGCTATGTCGTTGCTCCCTAGCCTCTCATCGCGCCAGCGGGACGGAGTCCTTT
>NZ_JANSIC010000337.1:0-1544 GCF_047461955.1 Synechococcus sp. R55.7 | reverse complement strand
CTGAACAACTGGGAAACCATCATCGCTGTTTTAGAGGGGAAACCTACTGGCGAAAGCGGGACGGGATCCTTTGCGGCAAGGGCTGTTGTGGAACCAGTAACAAGAATCCTCACCCTACCGCTACGGGGAAGCAAGCCAGTAGAGCAGGGAACATGTCAAAGCAGGTTGCTCAGGCGGCTGTGAAAGACCGAGTAGATCTCTGCGTAAGACTTCACCCACTCTGGATCCGGTTGAACATAGCGTTCTACCTGTACCAATCGATCGGCAGCCTGTTGGACAGAGCAGCACCAATAGGCAGAAGCGGCCAAGATGGCTGCCCCCACAGCCGGCTCCGGGTGTTTCACCACAGCCAAGGGACGAGCAAGGATGCTGGCGCGTAGGCGCAACCAGAGAGGGCTTTTGCTGCCTCCACCGGTGGTGAAAATCGGGCTCTGCTCTGGCACTGGGATCCCTTGAGCGGCCAACGTTTCCAGCCCCAGCCGCTCCACCATCGCTACCCCCTCCAACAAAGCAGCGTAAAAACGGGGGGATCCCTCTTCTGCCTCCGGCAAGAACCCGGCGAACCGGGGATCGACAATGGGAAAACGCTCTCCCGGCTGACAAAGGGGATAGCTGACCAGCCCGGTGGGCAGATAAGCCTGAGCTTGCTGATCCAGCATTTGCAGGTTGCCGTCGGGGAAGTAATGAGGCAAAACTCCGCCTCCACAAAAAGAGGCGGCCCCCGGCCACCAAACCATTCGTTCGCGACAGCGGTGCGGAGCACTGTCCGGGTGCAAATGGGAATAGATGCTTGGGGTTTGTATGGGATCCGGACTGTTGGCCTTAAAAATAAGGGTTGTGCCCAAGCTGGTGGAAACCTGCCCCAAGCGAATAGCCCCTGCCGCCAGTTGCCCGGCACAGCCATCGGTGATCCCTGCCGCGATCAGCACTTCCGGCCCCAACCCCCAGTCTGCTCGCACCGTTCCTAAAACCGTTCCCGGCGGCACCACCTCGGGGAAATGCTTGGGGTTTAGGCCCTGCCGCGCCAACCACTCCTGAGGCCAGGTGTAGGCCTCCAGGTCGAAACCGCTCTTGAGGGCATGGGTGTGATCGGTCACCTGCCTGCGCCCCCCCAGTTGGCTCAGCAAAAAGTCCGCCGGATGGGCCAAGTAGCTGTCTCGATACTGATCAGGATAGGCTTCCGCCCACCACAGCCAACGGCTGAGACCCCAACTGGCAGGGATCCCCAATTGCTTGGCCTGAGCCTGGCCCCGTGGGTCAGAATACAGCCACGCCTGTTCCAACGGCATGCCTCGACCATCCACCGGCAGAATGGTGCCGGAAGTGCTGCAAGCACTCAGAGCTGCAATGGAATACTGCTCCCCCAGTTGCGCGGTCAGTTGTCCCAAAAGGGCTTTCAGGGTTCGCAACCAGCGGCCCGGATTGGTCTCTGGGGGATCCCACTGGCGCTCGCTTTTGGCCACCACCTCCCCCTGCTCTGAGAGGGCCACCACCCGCATCCCAGAAGTGCCCAGATCGATCCCAAGAAACACAGGGGGCATAGG
>NZ_JANSIC010000336.1:0-1576 GCF_047461955.1 Synechococcus sp. R55.7 | reverse complement strand
TGAGCTGCCACACCAATCCGGTCGAGGGTTGGCCTTGGTGCTGCACACCCCATGTACAATCTCCATCCAAGCCTTGCGATCCTCTGATTCCCAAATGCTGAAGATACACCCCGTCCCCAGATAAGGCTGACTTAAAACCGGGATCCCATATTGTCCGGCCAAACTTCTGATCTGAACCTTGAGGCTGTCGATCAACGGAGCCAATGGCAAGGGCTTGACATTTCTGAGGGTAAATTGGCTGCCCCGAAAGCCTCGGAAGCTGGTGAGTTGATGCGGGGGTCTTCTCCAGCCAGGGCCAAGTCCGCCCAGTTGTTGGGCCAGGTTCAGCAGATCGCCAATCAAGGGCTGAAATGGCTCATTGCATTCAACTTGGATCCCCCAGGTTTCATGGGCGTCACGGGCAGGTATATTGGCGTAGCCATTGGCCAACCCATCCTCAATACTGAGAGCAGGCAATGGATCCGAGGCTTTGTAGCTACACAGCACCAAATCGGCAGGACAACCCAAACCGCCAAAGATTTTGTTAGTTAGCCTTTCAGTGTTCTGTATTCCCAACAAAGGCAAGGCCAAACGAGTAAACCATCCCCGCAGATTGGCCCGTAAAACTTGCGGACTCCAACGATATTGCCCTTGTTGCGTCACCTGACCACTCTGAACTATGTGCTGCTGGATACAGGGCTTCATCCCTTGCAATTCTATCGTCCATTGCCCCACAGGGATCCGTTCTGCTATCCGTCCAAATCCTGCATGGATCCCACGTCCTAGCCCTTGATGGCGCAACATTTCCTTCATCCGCTGAGTAACCCAGCTTTTCTGCTCTTCGGTCGGGATCTCTTTAAGGGTGATGTTGAGAGCATATTTGGGAGCATTCATGCCTTCTCCGGCAGGGATTTGCCATTGCACACCCAACTTTGGATCCCTTTCATTAAAAACTTGCCAGGGTTGCTGAGGGTTGAGTGGATAAGGCTTGAGGTTAGACTTCTCCAAAAAGAGATTCTCAAACCGAATCTTTTTCGGCAGCCAAGCAGTTCGATTTTCATTCAATAATGTCTGCCAAAAGGCTTGCTCTTTCTCTGGAATCCCGTCCCAATGTTTCCGCAAATAGTGCAACAAGGATCCTCTCACACTTGAGCCAGGGATCCAGGGTATTCCGGCTGCTTGGGCTGGAAGGATCCCACCTTCAGGAAAGCTACCCCCGCCGATTTGTAGGGGGCTGATCAGCTTGAGATCGCCGATGGATATTGTGCGTGGATCTTTAGTTTTGTTGAGGGCAAAGCAGGGCTTTCCATTCCAGGCTTCCGTAATATCTCTATTAGCCCGACTGTCGGTAATGTCGGAGGTTTGGGGGGTATAGCCGCATTCTTTACCGACATGTTTGGGATCTTCTTTTTTCAGTCCATACCAGCGGGGACGTTCAGCAGGTAAAAGTTTGCGCATTGTTTAGGATCCTCCATTGTTTTAATCTGAGACAACCTACGAGAGGACTTTTAGAATTCATAGGGCATTTTAGCCCCCTCACCTTCTGAGAAGGTCCGCGACCGGCAACTCCTACACGTTGCAAGTGGCGAACGGCTTC
>NZ_JANSIC010000335.1:0-1580 GCF_047461955.1 Synechococcus sp. R55.7 | reverse complement strand
CGCCACCCATCGTAGCGCCGTTCCCCCGCCACAATGTTGCGAGCGGCCAAAAGGCCCGTCATCATGGCGTGATCCTGGTTATTGTAGCGGTGCATGCCGTTGCGGCCTGCCACCTGCAAATTGGGCAGTGCTTCTTCCAAAAAGGTTCGAATGGTCTGGATGTGAGCTTGATAGCCGTGATTGTAAACCGGGTAGGCTTTCGGGGCGCGAATGACTGTGCCGCCCAAAACCTTTGCCTTCCCCAGCAGGCCCAACCGCTGCAATTCCAGCGTTGCCAAGGCCATCAAATCCCCATCGGTTTGTCCCCAAAAGGGATCCGTCGCTGAGCAAAAATACTCCAAACCCAAGCAGGTGACCGAGGGATCCGGAACCATGTCCGCGCTCCAATTCTTGAAGTTTTGGATACGCCCCACCCGCACCGAGGGATCGTGAATATAGATCCAGTGATCTGGAAATAGGTTGGGCTCATCCACCAGCAAAGCCACCGTCAAAAAATCCCGATACCGCAGTTGTTCGGCGGCCTCTCGCACCGGCTCCGGTGCTGCAGGTACCAAAGCCCGCACCAGAGAGCGCAGCGGCATGGTGGAAATGAACTGCTCGCCGGTCACCCAAAAGGTCTCTCCCCCTTGAGAACAGGCTTGTACAGCTTGAACTCCGGCCCGGTTCCAGTGGATTGCCGTAACCTTGCGATCCAGTTGTACCGGCTGCCCGGCTTCTGCCAGCAAGGTTTGAACGCGCTCCCACATCTGGCCTGGCCCTAGGCGAGGATAGCGAAAGCGATCGATCAGGGTTTTGATCACCCCCTCTCGGTTGGGGAAAAAGGTTTTACGGATCAAAGAAGCCATCGACAGACCCTTGATCCGCTGGGCTGCCCAGTCGGCGCTGATCTCGTGACAAGGGATCCCCCACACTTTCTCGGTGTAGGTCTTAAAAAAAGTGCGATACAGCCGTTCCCCAAATTGGTTAATGACCCAATCTTCAAAAGATACAGGATTGGGCCTGGGAAAGAGGCGCGCCTTTAGGTAACTGAGCAGACAGAGGGTGGTAAACCCTGGCCCCAGTTTGGCAAAAACATCCGTAGGTCGAATTGGATAATCAAAGAAAACACCTCGGTAAAAAATGTGGGAAAGCCGACGGCAAACCTGCATTTCCGAGCCCAAAATCTCCGTCCACAGAGCCTCAATTTCCGCCGACTTGGAGAAAAAGCGGTGTCCACCGATGTCAAAGCGATAGCCTTGGTAGGTTACAGTGCGGGATAGCCCCCCTACCTGCACCGGATCCGCTTCCAAAACCGTTACCGGGTAGCCCTGCTTGTTCAGCTCGTAGGCGGCACTCAATCCAGCTGGCCCCGCCCCGATCACCACTGTGGACTGCACTCTGGATAGCTGCCTTGAGGTACCATCTGGTAGTATAGCAAAGGGATTGCAGTTTGACGGCGTTGGCTGTCTTTTGTGGTGTGTTCTGATTCACCCAGTTCAACGCCTGCACAAAGGCATCTATTGTCGCATCCAATTTTGCAGCTTGCGACTGGGACACCTTGAGTTTGCAAGCTACAGTCAGGACTTGGGTCATGCGCCGAT
>NZ_JANSIC010000334.1:0-1605 GCF_047461955.1 Synechococcus sp. R55.7 | reverse complement strand
GAGGTGGACGGGATCCCGCCTGGGCCGGTGGACTATCTCTACCGTCTGCACACCCAGGCAGGGGTAGTGGAGCGACCGGATCCCGCTTCCCGCTGCCAGCCCTACGGCGTCCACGGCCCCTCGCGGGTGGTGGATCCCCGCTTCGACTGGCAGGATCAGGGGTGGAAGGGGATCCCCCTGTCTCAGTGGATCCTCTACGAGCTGCATGTAGGCACCTTTACCCTCGAGGGCACCTTTGCTGCTCTGATCCCTCGCCTGCCGGAGTTGGTGGAGTTGGGGGTAAACGTGCTGGAGCTGATGCCGGTGGCCCAGTTTCCAGGAGAGCGCAACTGGGGCTACGACGGCGTCTACCCCTACGCGGTGCAGACCAGCTATGGAGGAGCGGCAGGCTTCAAAGCCCTAGTCAATGCCTGCCACCAACTGGGTTTGGCCGTCATCTTGGATGTGGTCTACAACCACCTGGGGCCGGAGGGGAACTACCTGCGGGATTTTGGCCCCTACTTCACCGACAAGTACCACACCCCTTGGGGGGATGCCCTCAACTTCGACGACCGCTATTCTGACGGCGTGCGAGAGTTTTTCCTACAAAACGCCGAGTACTGGCTGGAGGAGTTTCATCTCGATGGGCTGCGGCTGGACGCGGTGCATGCCATCTACGACTTCAGCGCCTACCCCTTCTTGCAGGAATTGGCAGAGCAGGTGGATGCCCTAGAAGCTCGCACTGGCCGGCCCAGGGTTCTCATTGCCGAAAGCGACCTCAACGATGTCCGCCTCATCACCCCCCGAGAGCAAGGGGGCTACGGGCTAGATGCCCAGTGGTGCGATGACTTCCACCACTCACTTCACACCCTGCTTACCGGGGAAAAGACAGGCTACTACCAGGACTTTGGCGAATTGGAGCACCTGGCCAAGGCTTACCGGGAGAGCTACGTTTATTCTGGCCAGTACTCCTGCTACCGCGCCAGGCGTCACGGCAACTCCGCTGTTGGGCGACCGGGATCCCAATTTGTTGTCTGCATTCAAAACCACGACCAGGTGGGCAACCGCAGGCTGGGAGAGCGCCTTAGCCAGCTCACCTCTTTCGAGGGCCTCAAATTGGCTGCCGCTGCCCTGCTGCTAGCTCCCATGCTGCCGCTGCTATTTATGGGGGAAGAGTATGGGGAAGTGGCGCCATTTCTGTATTTTGTCAGCCACGGGGATCCCGACCTGGTGGAAGCGGTGCGCCAAGGACGCCGCCGCGAGTTCAGCGCCTTTGCCTGGCAGGGAGAGCCGCCGGATCCCCAAGCTGAAGAGACTTTCTTGCGCTCCAAGCTGAATTGGGAGTTGAAAAAGGCCGGTCACCACCAGGTTCTCTGGAAGTGGTACCAGACCCTGATCCGGCTGCGCAAAACCCAACCGGCTCTCCAGCACTTGGAGCGGGATGGAGTGGAAGTGGAGCTGTTTTCGGGCGCTGGCCTTGCCCTGCACCGCCGCCACGGATCCCAGGCTTTGCTTGCCCTTTTCAATTTCAGCCCCGATCAGCCAGTCACCTATACCCAATGGCCCAGCGGCACCTGGGAGAAGCTTTTGGATAGCCACGAGGCCCAGTGGTTGGGAAAGGGATCC
>NZ_JANSIC010000333.1:0-1616 GCF_047461955.1 Synechococcus sp. R55.7 | reverse complement strand
AGAAAAACCTAAACTAGGGGTGAGTGAGCTGCTGCCGAGATCCCTATGGTGCCCCTGATCATCGACTGTGACCCTGGCCAAGACGATGCGGTGGCTCTGCTGCTGGCTATGGCGTCGCCAGAAGAGCTGCAATTGCTGGGCATTACCACGGTGGCTGGCAATGTCTCCTTGGACAAAACCAGCCGCAATGCTCGACAGATCTGTGAATTGGCCGGTCAGCCGCAGATGGGGGTGTATGCCGGCTGCCCCCGACCTCTCTTGCGCCCTCTGGAAACCGCCGAGCAGGTGCATGGCAAAACCGGGATCGATGGAGCGGATCTGCCGGAGCCCCAGATGCCTTTGGGATCCCAGCATGCAGTGCCCTATCTCATCGAGACGCTGATGGCTGCCCCTGAGCCGGTTACCTTGGCTTTGCTGGGCCCGATGACCAACTTGGCGGTGGCTCTGGTGCAGCAGCCCCGAATTGTGGAGCGCATCCGGCGGCTGGTGTTTATGGGGGGATCCGCCTTTGAGGGGAATGTTACCCCGGCAGCCGAGTTCAACATCCTCACCGATCCCCACGCCGCCCAGATCGTGCTCAGCGCCGGGATCCCGGAGGTGGTGATGCTGGGCTTGCACGTCACCCAACAGGTCCTCAGCACGCCGGAGCGGATTGAGCGCATCCGCGCCCTGGGCACCCGCGTTGGGCAGACGGTGGCCAATATGCTCACCTTTTACGGTAAGGTCGACGTAGAACGCTACGGGCTACCGGGAGGGCCATTGCACGACCCTTGTGTGATTGCCTATCTGTTACAGCCGCAGTTGTTCGAGCTCAAGCCCTGCTACGTCGAGGTGGAAACGGCTAGCCCCTTGAACCTGGGCCGGACGGTGGTGGATCGCTGGGGATCCAGTGGTCGCCTCGCCAATGTTCAGGTGGCTTTTGGGGTGGATGCCCAGGGGTTTTACCACCTGCTCACCGAGCGCCTGGGCCGTTACCGATAATTCTGATAGTTCTGATCCTTGAGGCCAGATCCGAAGGTGGAGAATCCCAGCGCCGTCCAACGTGCCAAGCTGGAGTGGGTGAACCTGCCCACCGCCGTCACCCTGCTGCGGCTGGCAGGGATCCCTTTTGTTTTGCTGGGCCTGAGCCTGCGATCCCCACTGGGGGAGAGGTTGGCCCTCTGGGCGTTCCTGTTGGCGGCGGCAACCGATTGGCTGGATGGCCATTTGGCCCGCCGTTATGGCTTGGTAACCGATATGGGCAAGTTTTTGGATCCTCTGGTGGATAAGCTGCTGGTGTTGGCGCCGCTGCTGGGCCTGCTGGAACTGGGGCGGATCCCCGCTTGGGGCGTGTTTTTGCTGGTGGGGCGGGAGCTGGCCATCGCCGGCTGGCGGGTCAACCAAAGCCAAATCCGCGGTGCCAATTTCTGGGGCAAAGCCAAGACGGTAACCCAAATCCTGGCCATTGCTTTGCTGATTTTGGGGTGGCCGGGAGGGATCCCTTGTTTTTGGGTGGCGGTGGTTCTCACCCTGATCTCGGGCCTGACCTACCTGCACACCGATCATCCCCATCATGCGCAGTCACCCGGCAGGCCATAGCCCTTGTCAGATCCCCCCGCCCCTCGCCGACAGAGGAG
>NZ_JANSIC010000332.1:0-1625 GCF_047461955.1 Synechococcus sp. R55.7 | reverse complement strand
TAGACGGGGTTGTCGGAAACGAAGGAGAGGCCAAAAATCGCGTCATCAGGGTTGAACCCGCCGCGGGCCAGCACCGCCCCGTTGCGCAGCCGGAAGCCGTAGGGCCGCCGATCCGGATCGGCATAGTAGTCCACCGGTTTGGGGCTGAGTCCACCTGGATTGGAAACAGGGGGATCCCAGACCGTTTGACCATTCGCCGTGTCGCGACCTGGCTGACCAGCGTTCATAACGCCAGCGCTGCCCAAAGTGCCGCGGGCGTTTGCGTTGCGCCAGTTGGTCAGGTAGCCAGCAAAAGCGCCCAAGGGTGGGCGGGCAATGGCATCTTCCCGCACGGCATCTTCCCGGAAGGCGTAGAAAATCCCCCCTTCTCGGTTCTCGCCAATCCCAGCAGGCAGCCAAGTGTCCCCTTTAATCAACCCCCTGGCCTGTCCGTTGACGTTGTTGGTCAGCAGGGCCAGGTCGATGTTGAGGGCCCGCACCGCCATCGCCTCGCGGCCATCGTAGAAGACAGAATCTTTGAAGGGCACGCGATGGCACTGGCTGCCAACTCGGATCAGCTCAAATTGGTTGCTGTTGGGGCCAGCAGTGTTATTGGAGCAGTTGGCAGTGGCACGGGGCAAAGTCCACTGGTCAATGGTGGCCCGGGGCCTCAGCCTCATGGATTCCAGATCCACCACGGCTTGATAGGTTACTGGCCCCTGTAGGAAGGGGTAGGCCTGCCTCCGCTCATCTTCAAGGGGATCGTCGGGGTTGGGGGGCACGCTGTGGTGGAAGGTCTGCAGAGGGAAAATGTAGCGCAGCGGCAGATAAAACCGGTTGGCTGCTTCTCGGTTCCCAGCTCGGCTGGCTTGGATGTCATCCCGGAGGATTTCGGCTATGGGATTGCTGGCAGTGGCAGCCGCCTCAATGCGCAGGATGTTGTCCGCCAACATGCCCACCATGCAGCCTGCCGTTTGCAGGGTGGTTTGGTCAGCTAGGCTCAGTTGGTCAACAGAGGTGCCTCGGTTGACGATATCAATAACCCGCCGCAGCTCCGAGAAGTTGCCAAAGGCCGTAATAAACGGATCCGGGTGAATGCGGCCTGGCTCCTGTTTGGGTGGATAGGCCCCGTCAGGATCGCCGGCAAAATTGGCCAGGTTGGTGAGCGCTGTCCACAAAGGAGTGCCAGGCCGCAGTTGCTTCCGCATCGGCTCGGGGTCATACTCCCAAACGTTGGTGCCCTCTCCAGTAAAGAAGTTGATGCCCAGTTGAGTGCGCTGGTCGCCGGTAGGGAAGGTGGAAGCCCGCTGCAAGCTCCAGGGAGAGCCGGGGTGGGCTACCGTGGCCAGGCAAGCAATGGGGAAGCGCCCATCTCGGTGGCTGTAGTGGTAAACGGCAGTGGCCTGCACCGCCGCTGGGTTATCTCGCAGGGTTAGCCGTTGCCGCGCCTCGTTGCTGATGAAAATGGCCTGCAGCTTGGTGGGATCATCCGCATTCCCGGTGGGCACCAGAGGCAAAGGCAAAGAATCGGTGCGGGTTAGTTCCAGCCGCTGGCCCACGATCACCCGCAGACCTTCCACACGGGCCCGCCGCTCCCAGTAGCCATCCAAGCCCACCTCGGAAAGGGCGCCTGGGGGTGGGTTGTC
>NZ_JANSIC010000331.1:0-1654 GCF_047461955.1 Synechococcus sp. R55.7 | reverse complement strand
GCCTTCAGGCCGGGGAGGATGTCAAAAGACCTCAGCTGCCCAACACTGTGCAGCTGACAAAAAATACAGTTCTCTTGGGAGAGGAGCCGAGGGTGGTGGCGTTGGCGGCGCGGAGCGCTTGGGAGCGGATCCACCGGTTGGGAAAGGGGCGGCAAATGCTAACGTCAGAGTAGGGATCTTTCCGCTGGGCAAGGGATCCCGTTACCCTGGTTTTTGGCTTTTTCCCCAAGATCTGGATGTTGAGAGCTGGAATTGTCGGCCTGCCCAACGTAGGCAAATCTACCTTGTTCAACGCCCTCTGTGAAAATGCCAAAGCCGAGGCGGCCAACTTTCCCTTCTGCACCATTGAGCCGAATGTGGGGCGGGTGGCGGTGCCCGACGAGCGCTTGCAGGTGCTGGCCAAGATCAGCGGTTCTGCCGAGATCATCCCCAGCCAAATCGAGTTTGTGGATATTGCCGGGCTGGTGGCTGGAGCCAGCAAGGGGGAGGGTCTGGGCAACCAGTTTCTCTCCCACATTCGCCAGGTGGACGCCGTGGTGCACGTGGTGCGCTGCTTCCAAGACGAGAACATTGTGCATGTGGCGGGTTCGGTGGATCCCTTGCGGGATATCGGGGTGATCAACTTGGAGCTAGCCTTGGCGGATTTGGCCCAGATCGAGCGGCGCATAGAGCGGGTGCGCAAGCAGGCAAAGTCCGACAAAACCGCCCAACTGGAGTTGCAGGCTCTGGAACAATTACAGGCTGCCTTGGACGAGGGCAAGCCGGCTCGCCTGGTACCCCTCAGCCCAGAAGAAGAGCAGTTGATCAAAGGGTTGGGGCTGCTCACCCGCAAAAAAGTCATCTACGCCGCCAATGTGGCGGAAACGGATCTGGCCAGCGGCAATGCCTGGGTGGAGCAGGTGCGGCAATTTGCCGAGGCGGAAGGGGCAGGTGTGGTGGTGGTCTCAGCCCAGGTGGAGGCGGAACTGGTGGAGCTGCCCCCCGACGAGCGACAGGCCTATCTGGATTCGTTAGGGGTAAAAGAGGGCGGGCTGAAATCTCTCATCCGAGCCACCTACGAGCTGTTGGGCTTGCGCACCTACTTTACCTCTGGCCCCAAAGAAACCCGCGCTTGGACGATTCCAGTCGGCGCCACAGCCCCTCAGGCAGCCGGGGTGATCCACTCCGATTTTGAGCGGGGCTTCATCCGGGCCGAGACGGTGGCCTATGCCGATCTGGTGGCGGCGGGATCCCTGAATGCCGCCAAAGAAAAGGGCCTGCTGCGCAGCGAAGGCAAAGACTACGTCGTCCAGGAAGGGGACGTGATGCACTTCCGCTTCAATGTCTAGTTCCCTATCCTCCTGCATCTCTCAGGCAAGCTGGGTTTTCTCAGAAACTGAAGACTTGCTCCCTGTCTTTAGGCAAAAAGACTTAACCCGCCCTGGACAAGGGATCCCAGCGCAGCTCCGGCTGGGTCTGAGAGGGGGCCTTTTCCTAAGAAAACGGTTGACGCTGTAACGAAACATCACAATAATTGGACTAGATAAACAAATGTTTTAGGGATGTATTGATGGATCTGCTGCAATACGGCCCGATGGCCTGGGTTTACATGGCGATCTTTGCCTCTATCATTTGGTGCATCTGGGGTCGTTCCGAAGACGACATCATGTTCTAG
>NZ_JANSIC010000330.1:0-1657 GCF_047461955.1 Synechococcus sp. R55.7 | reverse complement strand
CTCCTGAGAGTTTCTCGACCCCTTTCCCTTGCCTCAGCGGGACGAACCTTGGCATTTGCCCTCTTGTTCTTCTATGGCTTATCCTAGAAAGCTGTGACCTTTAGCTCTGGCCCCGCATATTCTGGGGTTGTCATCATGCCCAAAATCAAAACCCGCAAGGCAGCAGCCAAGCGCTTCCGCCTGACCGGCAGCGGCAAGTTTATGCGTCGCAGGGCCGGGCACAACCACTTGCTGGAGCACAAAACCAGCAAGCGCAAACGCAAATTGGCCGGTGTGGCCCTGGTGGACAAGCGGGATGTGGTCAATGTGCGCCTGATGTTGCCCAACACCCACTAGCCGGGATACCGCTCGCGCCGGCAAGAAGATTTCAGGGGCTGGCATTGGCGACAGCAGTTCCGATCCCGTTAGCAGGACGGAGTGCTTCTACCCTTCAGTTTGAGTTTGTTCAAGTTCCTATTGAGTTACTGCCATGAGAGTCAAACGGGGCAATGTCGCCCGCAAGCGCCGCAAAAAGATCCTCAAGCTGGCCAAAGGCTTTCGGGGAGCTGGTTCAAAGCTGTTCCGCACCGCCAACCAGCAGGTGATGAAGGCTTTGCGCAGCGCCTACCGGGATCGCCGCCGCAAGAAGCGGGATTTTCGTCGCCTATGGATTACCCGCATCAACGCGGCCACCCGTGCCCAGGGCCTGCGTTACCACGAGTTCATCGATGGTCTCAAAAAAGCCAATATCCAGCTCAACCGCAAAATGTTGGCCCGCTTGGCTTTCCTGGATCCAGAGGCCTTTACCCAGGTGGTGGAGGCAGCGCGCCAGTCTCGCGCCTCCTGAGGAGGTTCCGACGGCTATCCAGAAGTCCTTCCTGGCAGCCATTCTGGCCCTCGCCTGCCTGGGGAGAGGGATCCCTACTGTGGCTCGTCCTTGGCCGGAGATTGTGGATTCTGGACGGCTGCGCGTTGCCGTAAAAGACAACTTGAGGCCGCTGGGGTTTCGCACTCCCCAAGGGGATCTGCAGGGGTTTGAGATCGAGCTGGCTTGTGAGCTGGGATCCCGGCTGTTGGGCTCGGCAGAGGCTGTGGAGTTGGTGCCGGTCTCGAATGTAGAGCGGCTGCAGGTGCTGGCTGACGGCCAGGTGGATTTGGCCATTGCTCAGATCGGCATTACCCCGGATCGGGCGCGCCAGGTGGAGTTCACTTCTGCTTACTATCAGGATGGCCCCAGCTTGGTTGTGGCTCGTTCCCACAACTGGGAAAGCTGGTCGGACTTGCGGGGCGGTCGCGTTGCAGTCTTGCGCGGTTCCAGCGCCATTCCCCTGCTGAATCGATACCTGCCAGGGGTGGAGTTGGTGCCTGTCGATTCCTACCGAGAAGGGGCGGAACTGCTCCTGAAAGGGGCGGTGCAGGGGTGGGCAGCAGATCGCTCGGTGCTGGCAGGGTGGCTAGCAGAGCATCCCCGTCGCGAAAGCGCTGCGGAGCAACAGTTTCAATTTCTGGGATCCCCCTTGGCAACGGTGGGGCTGGGCATTGCCATGCCCAAGGGGCTGCAGCACGCCGAATTGCGGCTGCGGGTGCGCCGAGAACTGGAGAATTTGCGGGCTGAGGGCTGGCTGGCAGAGCGGGCCAGAGCCTGGGGGTTGCCCTAAAGTTGAGGATACTCCCTACT
>NZ_JANSIC010000329.1:0-1670 GCF_047461955.1 Synechococcus sp. R55.7 | reverse complement strand
CTCCTATCAGGGATCCCTGTGGGCAGCCAGAATGGCCTGAGCAGCCAGGTGGCCGGAGAGGGTGGCCCCTTCCATGCTGTCGATGTAGTCTTGGGCGGTGTAGCTGCCGGCAAAAAAGAAGTTGGGTACTGGGGTCTTTTGCTGTGGGCGGTAGGGATCCATGCCCGGTGCTTCTCGATAGAGGGAGTGGGCCAGTTTCACCACGCTGTACCAGGTCATGTTCAGTTGCCGGGATGAGGGAAACAGCTCGTGGACTTGGTGCAACACGTGCTGGGCAATTTGCTCGTTGGGCATGGAAATGAAGGGATCCCCCGGCGTGAGCACGCATTGTAGCAGGGATCCCTGGCCGGGTTTGTAGTAGTCGGCGGGGCTGGTGAGGGCCAGATCGGCAAAGCAGGAAAAATCGGCATCGGCGGTGTAGAGGAGATTGTCGATACCCAGAGCCTCTGGGTGTTGGCTGGCTCGTTTGGCCTGGCCTTGGGGGTTCAGCTCCGTCACCCAGCCATCGAAGCGCAACTGCACCGTGGCCACCGGTACGGATTCCAGCTTGTAGAGGTTGTCGAACTGAGGCCACTGCCGCCACACTTCCGGGATCAGCCGCTTGGCCCCTTCCACCGCCGCTGCGCACACGTACACATCTGCCTCCACCCGCTCTCCATTAGTCAAGAGCAAGCCGGTCACGGGGTAGGGAGAGGAGTCGCTCACTTCAATGCGGCTGACCCCTCTGCGGGTGTGGATCTGGCCCCCACGGGCTTGGATGTAGCGGACGATAGGCTGAGTGAGATAGGTGTCCGGGGATCCCTTGAGGAAATTGAGCTTGGAGGCCTCTGTTTTGCTGGCAAACATCTGAAAGATCGTCAGCATGCAGCGGGCAGAAATCTGCTCTGTATCGATAAAGCCCAAGGCATAGGCAATCGGGTTCCACATCCGCTTCAGGCTACCCTCGGATCCCCCATGCCGCCGAAACCAATCGGCAAAGCTCATCCGATCCAAGGCGCGAATTTGCCGCATTGCCCCTTCATAGTCCAGCAAGCCGCGAATCAAAGGGCTGGTGCCCAGCGCCAAGGCGTTGCGCAGCTTGTCCGCCCAAGAGAGCTGCTCGGTGGTGAAAAAAGCTTTGAGGCCGTTGAAAGGCGCCCCCAGGGGAAAGCGAAAATCCAGACTGGCCGTTTGCCCACCTCGGTTGACAAAGGTGTGGGTGTGTTGCTTGGGCAGCAGGTTCTCGTAGGCCCCCACCTTTTTCATCAGGGCAAACAAATTGCTGTAGTTGCAGAAAAAAACGTGCAGCCCCATCTCGATGTGGTTGCCATCGGCATCCTGCCAGGATCCCACCTTGCCGCCGACAAAAGGCCGCGCCTCGTAGAGCTGCACCTCGTGTCCTGCTTCAACCAAATCGACTGCCGTCACCAACCCGGCCAATCCGGCCCCAATAATGGCTACCCGCATAGCAATACCCTCAAACAGGCGCTGCCCGGGATCCCGCCCAGACTTTGCGCAACTGCAAAGAAAGATGAACTTCTCTCATTCTGGAACAAAATGCGCCAGGGATCCCTGACTTGACAAACCACCGCAAAACTTGCCATCATAAATTTCCCGACGCGGATGTAGCTCAGTGGTAGAGCTTCTCGTTGCCAACGAGACGGTCGCGCGTTCGAATCGCGTCATCCGCT
>NZ_JANSIC010000328.1:0-1685 GCF_047461955.1 Synechococcus sp. R55.7 | reverse complement strand
CTGATCCCACTCCAAAGGGATCTGCAACAACGGGCTTATTGAGAGTTATTCACAAGAGCCATTTTCTGCACTATGCTAGATTTGGAGGCAAACACCCAGGGATCCCAGGCCCGCTATGGCGGGCAGTTTAGGATTCGCAGCTCCTATTAACTTGTGCTGGAGAATTTTATGTCCGAAACTTCAACCCTGCGCCAGTCTTTCAACAGCGTGCGCGACAATCCTGTCTTGCTTGGCACTGAGATAACCCAGCCGGTTTGCGAGGGGATGAACGCCCTGCTGGCCAGCTTCCAGGGGCTGTACTTGCAGTACCAGAAGCATCACTTCGTGGTAGAAGGCACTGAGTTCTATCCGCTGCACCAACTCTTCAAAGATCACTACGAGCAGGCGAGGGAGCATGTCCACGACCTGGGAGAACGCCTAGAAGGGCTGGGAGGTGTGCCGGTAGCCAGCTTTGCCACCTTGGCCCAGCTTTGCTGCTTTACCCCTGAGCCGGATGGAGCTTTTGGGGCGCGGCAAATGTTGATGAACGACCTGGCGGCAGAGCAGGCCATCATCGATCTGCTGCGGCGACAGGCAGCCCAGGCGGAGAGCCTTGGGGATCGGGCCACTCGCTACCTCTACGAGCAAATCCTGTTGAAAACAGAGGATCGCGCTTTCCATCTCCATCACTTCCTGGCCAACGACAGCCTGGTGTTCGGCTTGATGAACGGCAGAGCCTAGCCAGAAGGTCCACAGGTGGGCTTGAGCCTGCCTAGCTTCCGGCCTCTGGCTTTTTTTTGAAAGGCTATTGAGAATTTGTTTCATCTCTTCACTATTCTTTACTCTGAGGTGCTGATCCCGGCCATGAACCCCGTCTTTCTGGACTCTGAGCGCGGCTATCTCTTGAACATTCCTCTGGGCGAGCGCTGGCGCGTTGGTCGGCGGCTGATGGAATTGGGGATCCCGGCGATTTGTACAGGAGATGGCCGTCTGCGGGTGGAGGTGAGTACTCCATTGGCTGTTCTACAGGTGCGCAGTGTGATCCGTCAGCACACAGCGCGGCGACAGGAGTTATTGGATGGCCTAGAGGTTTGTTGGCAGCTCAACACAGAGGCTGGGGGTCAAGATGAGCAAGTTCCCTAAGCAAGGAATCCCGTTTGAGTCGGAGGGCCAGTTTTTGGGATTTCTTCCCGATAAAGACGGCAAGCTCAAGTACCTGCGTTGGCAGGCTGGGGCTGACATTTTTTCCGGCAAGATCCCCAAGTCTCTGCGCTCTGCCCTCTACCGCACCCTCAAACCTGGAGACACCGTGCAGATCTGTGGGGAGCGGGAGGTGGATCCGCACAAAGGGCGAGAGAAGTGGGTGCTTTACCGGGTGGTTCCCCTCGGAGAGAGGGCGGGGGGTTTGTCTTCGGCTTCTGGGGCTGAGGCAGCTTCCGAACCGGTTGCTCCAAACATCACAGATATCAAAGGAGATATCAAAGGTACAGACATCAAAGGTAAGGTGCTGGTCTGCCAGAAATCCGACTGTTATCGGCGTGGGGCCGGAGCGGTGATGCAAGCCCTGAACGCCCACTTGGCCGCCTACTCTGGTTCGATTTGCGTGCAGGGGGTGGGCTGCATGAAAGATTGTAAACGGGGCCCCCATGTGGTGTTTATGCCCGACAAAGCCCGTTATAGCGGCGTTTCCCCCCAAGGGATCCCGG
>NZ_JANSIC010000327.1:0-1712 GCF_047461955.1 Synechococcus sp. R55.7 | reverse complement strand
TTATACATTATTTTCAGTATAGTTGAGCTTATTATTGACTAGAGTCATGCTCTCACCGACCGGCGGAAGATGGCTGTTGAGATTATTCTCAACAAACAGGCCGGCAATTCCAGCTCTGGGTTTGGCTTGGTCTCTAGCGAGGGCCGTAGGTTGTCCAATAGCCGCGTCCTTGTCTTTTGGCTGCATCGGCAGCTTCAGTAAGAATGGGGCCGTACTTCAAGCCATCGGTTTGTGGCGACAACAGGCCATGCCCCAAAAACAGCATTTCCTGGTTGATGAGGGTATTGGCTTGCCAAACGTAGGCAGGCAAGGTGGGAGCAGGGGCTAGGGCAGGATCCAACTCCAAAAACACCTCACGTCCCAGCAGAGCAGTCTGCAGATATTGGCCAGCATTGTAAACTGCCAGAGGGGTTTGTCCGCGCAACTCTGTCCAGTTGGGGTTGATCGGGTCAGGCAAGGGATCGATCCCAATCAGTTGCACCAGCCGCAAATTCAAGTCTCCTTCAAGCTGGACAACCAGGGTGTTGTAGTTGACCACCCGAAACACGGTTGCACGTTTGAGGTCGCGCAGATCTGGACGCGCCACCAATGTTAAAGCCCAACCGGGCAATGTCGAGAATATCAACGGCAAGGCCAGAAAGCTGCCCAGCTTGATCAGGCTCCGTCCATTGGATGCCAGCAGGGATCTGGAGCGGGGGGAAGTCGGAGCAGAACGCAGGGATTTTTGCAGCATGGACTTTAGCCGTTGCATGGCGGACTTGACAATAGGGATGGTTCGCATGCTTGACCTTTGGATCTCACACCGCCCTCACACCGCCGCCTACTGGGCTTCAACGCGGGATCCGGCTCACCTGCCGTCACTCTACAAAAAATTGGGGCAGATGGGTCAGGTCTGGAAAATCTCTCTCGATTTTTGTCTTGATTTTTAGATGTGCTACCCATCCGGTCAGCAGTTGTCAGCGCTGACAACCTGTGGTTGGTCATTTCGATTCAAACTGGGACACTGTACCCACACCTAAAACATGCATGAAACATGCATGGGGCCACAGGGCTTTTCTCAGCTGCCCAGGCGTCTCACCCTAAACTGAAGTGACTAAGTCCTTCCGAGCAGCAGGATTGTCTTTTGGTCTTCTCTCTTTGCGAAGGAAAGGGGGAGTGCTTGGAAACCTTTTCAATTCAGTTTGAAACAATTACAGTTGTCCAACTCTCAAATCTCTCAAAAGCGCAGCCCCTAGAGGGTAGCAGGGTTCTTTTCGACTGCTTCGGACAAGAGGGAGTTGACCAGCACGGTTACCAACCCCAGTCGATTGCCCGCCAAAATATCCGTCAACAGGCGGTCTCCCACCATAGCCACTGCTTCTACCGGCAAGCCCATCTGGGCTACGGCCCGCCGCAAAGCCCGCCGTGAGGGTTTCCCGGCCCGGTGAATGTAAGGCAGATCCAGGCTTTCTCCGATTTGTTGGATGCGGCTGCGATTGAGGTTGTTGCTCACCAGCCAAATTTGAAAGTGCGGACGCAACTGCTCCAGCCAAGCAGCCACAGCGGGATCCACCTCAACCTGTCGGCTCGGCACCAGTGTACCGTCTACGTCAAAGATGATGCCTTTTACCTGCCAGGCCCACAGGTCTTCTGCCCGCAACTTTAAGACAGTGCCGGCCACCACCAGATCCGGTTGCAGGAGCTTGAACCAAGGTTTGTGTACCATCCGCTCC
>NZ_JANSIC010000326.1:0-1740 GCF_047461955.1 Synechococcus sp. R55.7 | reverse complement strand
CTCTATCTCGTCAGTGCTCTCTTTTGGCTCAAATGAAAGATCAACACAACCTAGTTGGAATGACTATGATTTGTAATTTTTTACAGAAAGAGGCGTTTTTCAAAAGCTGAGCTGGCACTTGTTCTCTCGTTTTAACAAGTTGGCCAGAAACTTCTTAAGCTTTCTCTACTCTGTAGGCACGCTCTTCTGGATCCAGCTGATCCAGCTAGACCAGGGCATGGGGTAAGACTACTCCAAGATCCTATTCTCCCTCGGGGGGTGCTGCCGCCTCAGAATCCAAAATGGCCCCTGCTCCGTAAGAGTCAATATCGATGGCCTGGGATCCACCGGCAGCCAACAGAGCCATCAGGGATCCCAACTGCCACCACACCAAGCCTGCCGTGCTCAACACTAGGATCCCACCGACGCAGGCGGCCAAGGCCATAGACAGGCCAAACACGTTCAGACACGCGGCCACAAACCCAGAGGTAAACAGGCAGCAGAGACTGTAGGTGAGGATCACCCCAGGAGTGCGGTAGCGAATTTGCGCTTGGCTATCCCGGTTGAGCTGCCAAAGGGCCACCTGGTATTCCAAATTGTCCTTGAAAATGATGCCAAAGATAACAGCAAAAAAGCTGAATAAGGCGATGGCAGAGTAAATGGGGGGATTGACGAAGGGATCAGAAAGGGATTCCATAGGGCTGACCTCGGTTTGGGATCCAAGTCCTTAGCTTAACACTTCTTAGCATCACAGAAGATGTCTAGCAGGTCAATGTCAACAACACAACCGATAACGCCAGACCCAGTTGGGGCATGATGAGAACTGGTCGGGTATCACCTCATCTGCAAAAGGGCTGTAATCTGAGATGGGGGCTAAGAGCAGTAGGATGTTCGACAAGGGGCTGTAGCTCAGATGGATAGAGCAAGCGCCTCCTAAGCGCTAGGTCGGCGGTTCAAGTCCGCCCAGTCCCGCTTCCTCAAGCCGCCAGACTCCTGCCTGGGCAGGTCAACGATAGAGGTTGCAGGAGTTGTGTAGGTTGTAGCCGGAGACCAAAACCTCTTGCTGGCGATCCCCAAGGCCGATGTCACAGCGCAGGGGATTCCCACCAGCAGCTGTGTAGGTGTGAGACTCCGTCATCCAACGCATGCCAGCTGGGCCAGGAGTGGGAGGAACAACTTCGGGGAGACGATAGTTGGGGGCTTGCCAGGGATCTTGCAGATAACGATCCCCGTGGATCCCTCCGAATTGAATATCGGCGTAGCTGGAAGGATAAACCGTAAAATCCATGCGGAAGATTTCTGAAGCGCGGCCAATGGTCGCCAAAGCTGTTTGGGCTTCAGCAACTCTGGAGCGGCGAATGTGGTTGAGCAGGTTGGGAATGGCCACCGCGCAGAGAGTACCGACAATCACGATGACCACCAGCAACTCGATCAATGTCATGCCACGAGGAGCCGCAGTGGCCAGACGAAAGAGGATTCTCCGGAGATACACTTCATGAGGGGAAAACCGATTCATGACAGCCTCAGCCCCACTTTGGGAGAAATCAGGCACCCGGCTAAACCCGAAGGATCTTGCCCTGGTATTCAAGCCTTTTCTTGGTCTCAGGTTACCCTTCGCAGACCCAAAACTTTCCTCATCAAATCATGTGAACTCCTGAATCCAAAACCCCACTGGATATCAACTGTAGGTAAATTTTTTGTAAACTGGCTTCAAGTTTTAAGGCCAGATAAATCTGAGTTCACTGTGAACTGTTTTCGCGG
>NZ_JANSIC010000325.1:0-1749 GCF_047461955.1 Synechococcus sp. R55.7 | reverse complement strand
CAGGATTCTGTACCGTTGGCTTTGTTGAGTGTATCCGACAAAACCGGACTGATCCCGCTGGCCCAGTCCCTCGTGCAAGAGCATGGCTTTCAACTGCTCAGCAGTGGGGGAACCGCCAAGGCGCTCTCAGAAGCTGGGATCCCGGTCACCCCTGTCTCTGCCTATACCGGCGCACCGGAGATCCTGGGAGGAAGGGTGAAAACGCTGCACCCCCGCATTCACGCCGGCATTTTGGCCCGCCTGGAATGCAGCGAAGACCGGGCAGACCTAGAGGCGCTGGGGATCCCTCCCATCCAACTGGTGGTGGTCAACTTCTACCCTTTTGAACAGACAGTGGCCCAGGCAGGAGTGTCTCTGGAGGAAGCTTTTGAGCAGATCGATATCGGCGGGCCCACTTTGGCGCGGGCGGCAGCCAAAAATTATCCCTACGTTACGGTGCTGACGGATCCCAGCCAGTACCCCCAGTATTTGCAACTGCTCTCCGGGGCCTATGGGGAAACAGAGCGGCTGGCGTTTCGCTTCCAGTGTGCTCGTCGGGCCTTTGAGCAGGTGCTGGCCTACGACCGCGCCATCGTCACCTACCTGGCTCGCCTGGAGCTAGCAGGTCCCTCCCAGTCCTCCGCAGCTGCCGCTGAAGACAGGTTTCAACTGCAAGGGATCCTGTGGCAACGCCTGCGCTACGGGGAAAATCCCCATCAAGCTGCCACTTGGTATGTGACGGATCCGGCTGCCCCCGGCTGGCACCGGGCTAAGCAGTTGCAGGGGAAGGAGCTGAGCTACAACAACCTGCTGGATCTGGAGGCGGCCCGTGCCCTGGCGGCAGAGTTAACCTTGTTACTCCGCAATGCTGATGCGACGCGGCCCACTGACGGGAAGGGCTCTGTGTCTTCTGGCTCTGCTCGGAGGGAGTTCTTGCAACCTGAACAAGCGGTGGCGGTGGTGGTTAAGCACAACAACCCCTGCGGGGTGGCCATTCGCCCATCGCCGGCTGCCGCCCTCGAGGCTGCCCTGGCTGCTGATCCAGTTTCGGCCTTTGGGGGCATCGTCGCCCTCAACCAACCCTTGGACGTAGAGACCGCCCGACGGCTGGTGGAGCCTTTTTTGGAGTGTGTGGTGGCTCCCGATTGCACTCCAGAAGCGGCTGAGCTACTGTCAGTCAAAAAGAACTTGCGGGTCTTGATCTTGCCGGACTTGTGTGTGGGGCCTGCCCAAACAATCCGCACCCTGGCCGGGGGCTTTCTGGTGCAAGACGCCGATTCACCTGTTGCTCTGCAACGCTGTCGCGACCAGGAACCGACGCAAACCGACAGCCCCCCTTCTTGGCAAGTGGTCACCCAGCGCCAGCCCACACCGGAGGAGTGGGCGGATCTGGAATTTGCCTGGATAGTCTGCAAACATGTGAAATCCAACGCCATTGTCGTCGCCAAGCAGAGGCAGACGCTCGGCGTCGGAGCCGGACAAATGAATCGGGTGGGAGCAGCGGAGATCGCTCTCCAGCAGGCGGGATCCCAAGCAGCAGGAGCTGTTTTGGCCAGCGATGGCTTCTTCCCCTTTGCCGACAGCGTGGAGATGGCTGCCCAAGCAGGGATCCGCGCCATCATCCAGCCGGGGGGGAGCATCCGCGATGCCGATTCCATTGCTGCTGCCAACGCTGCCGGTATTGCCATGGTTTGCACCGGCATACGTCACTTTCTGCACTGAGCCCGCCTTTCTGCTCAAGAGAGAAATCTTCCCAAGAGAGACAAAGAG
>NZ_JANSIC010000324.1:0-1755 GCF_047461955.1 Synechococcus sp. R55.7 | reverse complement strand
GGGGTTGGAGCTCTGGCCTTTGTTGCGGTACTTAGGATTGATGGTCAAGGTGCCGGATCCCAAACCCCGCTGCGCCAAGAACTCCAGGTTGCGGCGGCGCATGGTGGTGTCGTAGTCGTTCTTGACGCGATCTTCGAGGATGGCCACCTGCTGCAGCGCGCTCAGCAAGATAGCAGCAGCTTGCTCGGAGGTGTAGCCATTCTGGGAGGCATAGCGCACGGCAAACTCGTCGGCTGCTACCTGGGCCTTCTGGCCCTTCTCCGCTTTGCGCAACAGAAACACCGCTGACGCGGCCAAGCCTGCTGCTAAGCCAACGCCGAGGTTATCTCCCATCTGCAGCTCTACCAAAATGCCCATGCTGCCGGCCCCGATCAAGGCGGGATACAGCAACAACGCCGACCAGTTATCCCCCAAAGCCAGCTCTGTGGCCATCACCGCTTCTCGCAAGAAGTAGATCTTCTGCTGGTCAGGGCTCAGCTTCTGCCAACGGCTGAGGTCAATGGCAAAGCGAGAGTACTTTTGCCAGGGGAAGCGCCACAACGGCTGCACAACCCGAGACTGGTCAGGGGTGCCGATCTCGATCTGCACTTCAGGGCGGATCTCCACTGGGAGAAACTGGATCAGGCGGTCAAAGTCGGAAATGGTATACATGCTGGCACAGTGCGGCTAAGGGAGCGGCTGGAGAGGATTACCCATAGTAAAAGATTCTAGCCTTCCTTGCAGGCCAGCTCCAAGCAAGCTTTTTGCAATAGGGCTGGCGGCAGAGGGACAAGCCTGAGCCTAGATGGAAAGGGGGTATGCCGCGTAACATACTCCCGACCCTGTAGCTAGCTTCCCGCAGGGTTGCTACGCATACAGCGCGGGGCTTCTCGGCGGTTTAGCTAAACCTGAGGTGAGCAATCTATTTGGCGGATTGCCCAAGGGACTGAATTTATCATCCCAGTCAAACCCTTGAGGACCAAGACAGCCGTTATCTTAGTTTGAAGAGGGATCCCTGCTGGGGTGTTTGAGATTGGTCAAATCGTTGAGGCGGCGCAGGATCCCCCATCCCTGTAGGGCCTCCAGCAGGGCTTCCCGCACAACCGCTACCGTCTCTTGGTCGAGGGCCAACCGCAGATAATCCACCGCCAGCCGGGTTTGCTCGGGATCCAGGTGGGACATTAAGCTCTGCAAGCGGCGAACGCCCGCCAGCCGTCGGAAGGGATCGGGAGAAGCAATGTCGCTGAGGTCGCGCTCCAATTGAGACCGTTGCCGCTCTTGTCGGCCCCTGAGCCACTCCCCAAACAGCAGCGACAACAAGGCTAGAGTGGCCAATCCCTGTAGAATGGCACCGGTGGCCAGCCAGCGTTGGGTGGATTCTGCCCAGATGGAGATGAGGGTGTAGGTGCCCAAGGTGGCGGCTGCTCCCGAACCAATTGCCAGCAAAAGCCAGCGATCCGCCTGCCGAAACCAAGCTTGCCACTCCTGCCAGCGGCGGTTGAACTCAGGGCTGCGCACCCCCTGTAGCCCCAACATCACCAAGGTGCCCACCCCCAGAGAGAGCGCCAGCCGCCCATTCCAGAAGGCCAGCCCTGCCAACGCCAAGGCCGACAGAGCCAAAACCCGCCACTGTGGCCCCGATAGGATCCACAGAGCAACTTGGGATCCCGTCTCCACTGCCCCACGCCCCACCCGCTGCAGATATTCTGGCCAGGATCCCTGGCCGGAAGAAGGGCGACCCGATTGATGCTTCACCGATGGCAACTCCCAAAACTC
>NZ_JANSIC010000323.1:0-1762 GCF_047461955.1 Synechococcus sp. R55.7 | reverse complement strand
CGGGGAAACTTCATGGCCCATCTCGTACTCGCGATAGGTGAAGTTCAGTGGCAGCGGGGCAAAATAATCCCGGATCTGGCGGCCAAAAGCAATCGGCAAAACAGCATCGGCAGTGCCATGAACTGCCAAGATGGCCAGGTGTTTCATCCGCTCCGGCTCCACCGCCTCGGCCAGGATCTCTGGAGATAGGCGCCCACTCATTGCCACCACCCCCGCCAGCTTCTCCGGCTGGGTCAGAGCCAAGTACAGGCTCATGATCGCCCCCTGGCTAAACCCCAGCAAATACACCTGCCTGGGATCCAGGGCAATACCCGGGATCCCACTGGGCAGCGTCTGTTCTAGAAAGCGGCTCAGGAGCTGGAGGCTATTGCGCGCTTGCTGGGGATCCCCCACCAGCCCTTCCGGTGTCCAGGCCATTTCAAACCAGGCAAACCCGCCTCCACTCCAAGGAATAGGGGCTCTCAAGCTGATCACCGCCAACCGAGGATCCAGATAGGGGGCCAACTGGAACAAATCCCCCTCGTGGCTGCCGATCCCGTGCAGCATTACCAACGCAGGCGCGGGTCCTAAGCCGCCCTGTCGGGGGGGCTGAACGCGGTAGGTGAGGGGGAAAGGAGAAAACACGCCACGGATCCTCAGAAGCAGAGACGGGGTATGGCCGGCCTACGCCCAATCCTGGGGCTGGCAGAGCACCTGGTAGAGCTTAGCTTCCCACGTGTCCGGCTGGGGCTCGTAGCCATATTCCCAGCGCACCAATGGCGGCAAAGACATCAAGATCGACTCGGTGCGGCCCTGGGTCTGGAGTCCAAAGATCGTGCCGCGGTCATAGACCAAGTTGAACTCCACGTAGCGCCCGCGACGATAGAGCTGGAATTGCCGTTCTCTCTCCCCCCATTCCATCCCCTGCCGCCGCTCCACAATCGGCACATAGGCCGGCAAGAAGGCGTCGCCACAGGTTTGCACCAACTGGAAAAGATGTTCCCAACTGCGGGATCCCACCCGCACCTGTAACGATGGTGGCTCAGAAGCCAGTTGTTCGGGATCCCCTTCCGCCTGGCCTTCAGGCCGATAGAGCAGCCCAGGGCGTTCATCCTGATAGTCGAAGAAAATGCCGCCAACGCCGCGCGCCTCGCCGCGATGAGGTAGGAAAAAGTAGCGATCGCACCAGATCTTGAAAACTGGGTAGTAGACGGGATCCAAGCGGTCACAGGCTGCCTTGAGGGTGCGGTGAAAATGGGCCGCATCCTCCTCAAACAGGTAATAGGGGGTGAGATCCATCCCGCCCCCAAACCACCAAACCGGCCCCGCCTCGAAATAGCGATAGTTCAGGTGTACCGTCGGCACATAGGGGTTGCGAGGATGCAACACCATAGAGGTGCCTGTGGCGTAGAAAGGATGCCCTGCCGCTTCTGGACGCTGTTTCAGAATCGAAGGGGGCAGATGGGATCCGAACACCTCGGAAAAATTGACTCCCCCCTGCTCAAACACGTCTCCCTGCTGAATGACCCGCGAGCGCCCGCCCCCTCCTCCAGGGCGTTCCCAACGGTCTTCCCGAAACTTGGCTTTTCCGTCTAGGGCCTCCAGACGGGCACAGATGTCATCTTGTAGGCGCTGCATGAATTGGCTCACCTGTTGACGGGCATCCACTGGCAGCGCTGTAGGGCTTGAGGCCAGCATCATAGTCTTCCAATCTCTCGAAACTCGACAAAAACCTCTCCAGCCCCCATCAAACCTCTCAGACTGGGAGAGCCGAACTGCCAAA
>NZ_JANSIC010000322.1:0-1769 GCF_047461955.1 Synechococcus sp. R55.7 | reverse complement strand
GGAGGTTTGTTATGGCCCGTACCCCCTCAACCATGCTGCCTTTGGGCACCCCAGCCCCTGACTTCAGCCTGCCGGATGTGGTGAGCGGCCAAACCATCTCCCTCTCCACCTTTGCCGACAAGCCGGCCCTGCTGGTGATGTTCATCTGCCAGCACTGTCCCTATGTGAAGCACGTGCAAGAGGAGCTGGCCCGCCTTGGCAGAGATTACAAGGATCGCGGCGTCGGCATTGTAGCCATCAGCGCCAACGATGTGGAGAAATACCCGGATGACAGCCCAGAGAACTTGAAGAAGATGGCCGAGACCTTGGGCTTTACCTTCCCCTTCTGCTACGACGAAAGCCAAGAGGTGGCCAAAGCCTTCACCGCTGCCTGCACCCCTGACTTTTTCCTGTTCGACGCGGATCGCAAGTTGGTCTATCGTGGTCAACTGGACGACAGCCGTCCCAGCCTGACCGATGTGCCGGTGACGGGCAAAGATTTGCGGGCGGCGCTGGATAACCTTCTGGCCGGCAAGCCCATCGATCCCGACCAAAAGCCCAGCCTGGGCTGCAACATCAAGTGGAAACCTGGCAATGAGCCTGCTTATTTCGCTGGGTAGATCCCGCTTTTTTGAATCGCGGCCAGGGCCTGTCGATGCAAGCTGGGGTTGGCCGCCGCCAACACTTCTCCCGTGGAGGTGCGGGTTAAGGGATCCCCTCGCCAATCGGTAATCACGCCACCGGATCCCTCAATCACCGGCACAAGGGCAGCAAAATCGTAGAGGGCAAGGCCACACTCCATCACCAGATCCACACAGCCGCTGGCCAGCAGGCCGTACTGGTAGCCATCGCCCCCATAGGAGGTAATGTGAACTGCTTGGCTGAGCCCCTGGAAGCACCGTTGTTGGTCGGGTTGGGTGAACAAATCAGGGGTGGTACAGCTCAAGTAGGCGCGGCTGAGGTCGGTATTGGCCTTGGCTCGGACGGCTTGCCGGTGGGAGGGGGTTATCCATTGAGTGGGCTGTCCCCGTACCCCCAGCCAGCGTTCGCGCAACACCGGCTGATCGATGATGCCCAAAATGGGGCGGTCTTCTTCCAAGAGGGCAATCAGAGTAGCAAAGGTGGGCTTGCCGGTGGAAAAGGCGATGGTGCCATCCAAGGGATCCAGAACCCAGGTATAGAGGGATCCCGTCTGGTGAAAACCAAACTCTTCGCCAAGGATGTTGTGTTCTGGCACTTGGGCCATGAGCAAAGCCCGCATGGCCCGCTCTGCCTCCCGGTCGGCCACCGTCACAATTGGGGAGCGGGCCTCTTTGTATTCGGCTTGCAGTTCTCCGCGAAACAGGGGGCGAATCACCGCTCCGGCAGCATCGGCCAGGGCCTGGGCCAGTTCAATCCACTCTGCCTTGACCACCTTTTGCCCACCCCATCTGCCCCTTCCCTTTCTTAGCATAGGGAAAAATTTCCTCTCGGTTTATGCGGTCTGGCTTGCTCTTAACTCCTCTGGAATGGCTTTGGACGGCGATTGGGGTCCTCCTGACCATTTTGGGCACCCTAACCCATTTGAGTTTTCCGCCCGGGCTGCCTGGGTTGGGGGGATACAGCTTTTCGCTGCAAATTGGGGGCGTGTTGCTGACGGCTTGTTTGGCGGGGCCGGTGGCGGCGGTGTGCGCCCAGATCGTCTACCTGGGGTTGGGGCTGGCAGGGCTACAGGTGTTTGCCCAAGGGGGAGGGTGGCAGTACCTATACCAGCCTGCCTTTGGCTACTTGCTGGGGTTTCTGCCAGGAGC
>NZ_JANSIC010000321.1:0-1810 GCF_047461955.1 Synechococcus sp. R55.7 | reverse complement strand
ACCCTGCGGGTAGAGTGCAGGACTGATTGCCCCTGCACCTCCGTTAGTTAGCAGATGCGGGATCCTCACCAGTGCGCCGTTGGCCACAGTCTACGGCCCGCTTTGCGAATAGCCGTTTGGGCCATCCCAATCCCAAAGGATCCCATCTCTGCACCCCAAAGTTGCCAAAGTTGAATGAAGCTTATGATTCAAGCCGAGCCAAAAAGATTCGGCACAATGGGGAGAGCCATTTCACCAAGCTGTTGAGGACATCGCTATGGCCTACAAACTCTGGATCGACGGCCAATGGGTCGATAGCCAAGGGGGGGGCCTGATGACCATCGAGAACCCGGCCACCGGCGAGAAACTGGCAGAGGCGGTGGATGCCAGCCCTGCCGATGTGGATCGGGCGGTGCAGGCCGCCCAAACAGCCTTCTACGATGGCCGTTGGTCGAAACTCACCCCCGGCGAGCGCTCCCTGGCCCTCTGGAAATTGGCGGATCTAATCGAAGCTCGCGCCGCCGAATTGGCTCGCTTGGAATCGGAAAACACTGGCAAGCCCTACGAGTTCCTCAGCTTGGGGGGAGATCTGCCATTTGCGGTGGATAATCTGCGTTTCTTCGCCGCCGCCGCCCGCGACATCCATGGCTTTAGTGCTGGGGAATACGCCAAGGGCTACACCTCCCTCTTTCGCAAAGAGCCGGTGGGGGTGTGCGCTCAAATTACCCCCTGGAACTATCCGCTGATGATGGCCGTCTGGAAGATCGGCCCCGCCCTGGCCGCCGGCTGTACGGTGGTGCTCAAGCCCGCTCCTGCCACCCCCCTGACCACCCTGATGCTGGGAGAACTGATCGCCGAGGCTGGGATCCCGCCCGGGGTAGTCAATATCGTTACCGGAGGCAATGCCACCGGCCAAGCCCTGGTGGAGCACCCCCAGGTGCGCATGGTCAGCCTTACCGGCTCTACCGCCACCGGCAAGCAGGTGATGCGGACAGCGGCAGATACCCTGAAGCGGGTGCATTTGGAACTGGGGGGCAAAGCGCCGTTTATCGTCTTCGAGGATGCGGACGTAGAGACCGTTGCTGCCAAGGCCACATTTGCTGCCACCGTCAATACCGGCCAAGACTGTACGGCAGCCACCCGCGTCTATGTGCACGAGAGCAAGCTGGCGCAGGCGCAAGAGGCCATTGTAGAAGCCATGCGCAAAGTAACGGTGGGATCCCCTTTCGAGGCGGGAGTGGAGATGGGGCCTTTGGTCTCAGCAGCCCAGCGGGAGCGGGTGATGGGATTTGTGGAGCGGGCCAAAGCAGAGGGAGCCAAGGTGCTGACCGGCGGTCGGATCCCTTCCCAGCTTGCCCAGGGCTACTACTATGAACCCACGGTGATTGCCAATGTCGATCAAAAAGCGGAGATCGTACAGAGTGAGGTTTTTGGGCCGGTTCTCACGCTCGGCTCGTTTCGCGAAGAAGCGGAAGCGCTACGCTTGGGCAATGACGTCCTATACGGGCTGGCGGCTTCTGTGTGGACTCAAGACATCGGACGAGCGATGAGGTTGGCCGCCGATCTGGAGTTCGGCACCGTCTGGATCAACGACCATATTCCCATTGCCTCTGAGGCCCCCCATGGCGGCTTTAAGCAATCGGGATTTGGCAAAGATCTCTCGGCAGAAGCGGTGCGCGACTACCAAATCACCAAACACGTGATGATTGCAACCCGCTGAAGTGATGCCCATTTTGAACAGAAGATGACCACCAAACAGCGGCGGCTCACCAGGGGTATTCCCAGTCGCCGTAGGCCATTGGTGGCCTTGATTCCGACCTACCCCTTCCCC
>NZ_JANSIC010000320.1:0-1841 GCF_047461955.1 Synechococcus sp. R55.7 | reverse complement strand
ACGCAACCGCTGCAGGTAGGCCAAAAAAGATGGGGGTAAAATCGACAGGGTGTGTTTTAGGATAAAGCGGCCATGGCCAGTTGTCAGGCTCTCACTGCCAAACCCCGTCGGTTTTTAGGGGCTCCGTCCCGCTGGCGCAAACAGAGCACCCTCATTTCCGGCTTGGGCCTGTTGCTGGCGGCCTTAGCGCTCCATGCCGCCGACGCAACCGGAGTTCGTGAAGAGACCTTGGCCACGGCAGCCACCCCCGAAAACCCAATCCTGCATATAGGCATTGTGCAACGCTTTGGCCGTTCTGAGACGGATCAAGTGGAGCTGGCGGCGCCGACGGGATCCCTTCTCACCCTGGAATTCCCTCAAGCAGACGGCAGCACCCAGACCCAGCGAACGCCTCGGGTCAGCATCGGCATTGTCAATCGCGCCCTGACCACCCCGGAAACCGTATACCGTCTAATCCTCAGCAGCCACAAAAGCTTTGAGAGTGCCGAGGCCAACGCCAACCATTGGCAGTCTCTGGGCATCAGCACCGAGATCGCCCAGCCGCAAGAATGGCAGGTGTGGGCCAGCCGCGCCTACACCCCGCAACAACTGGCCCAGATTCAGCAGTATGCCCAGAAAGAAGGGATCCCCCATGTGCGGCTCGAGGTGCAGGAGCGACGCGAACGGGCGGAGCTGAGCTGGATCCATGAACACTTTCGCTACCACCGCACCCGCCTCAGGGTGACCTCTGATGCTGGCTATCTGCGGGTGAACGACCGCCACTACGCCGGCTCTATTACCATTCAGCCCAACGCCTACGGCAGCTACACCGTAGTCAACGCCGTGCCCCTGGAAACCTATTTGCGGGGGGTGGTGCCCCACGAGGTGGGGTCGGGGGCTCCCTTTGCCGCCATGGCTGCCCAGGCGATCCTGGCGCGCACCTACGCCCTCAAGAACCTCCACCGCTTTCAGGTTGACGATTATCAGCTCTGTGCCAATACCCACTGCCAGGTTTACAAGGGATTGACCGGAACCCACCCGCGGGCTGACGAGGCCATTCGCCAGACCAGCGGCCTGGTGCTCACCTACAACGGCGAGCTGGTGGATGCTGTCTATTCCTCTACCAATGGCGGCATCTCGGCGGCCTTTGAAGATGTTTGGGACGGGGATCCGCGCCCCTACCTACGCCCGCAAGCGGATATTGCCCATCGTGCTCCGCAGGGCGAGGAGCGCCATCAACCGGGTAAGCCCCTGGATTTGCGGCAGGAGAGCAGCTTCCAGGCGTTTTTGGCCCAGCGAGAGGGCTTCAACGAAGCAGGAGTATCCCGCCTATTCCGCTGGGAGTTCTCCCTATCTTTGGAGGAGCTGAACACCCAGTTGCGGGCCGGCCAAGACTACCTAGGGATCCCGATGCCCACCTGGAGCAGCATCGCGGGGATGCAGATCCTGGAGCGCTCCGCCAGTGGCCGGGTGCAGGTGATGCAATTGGACTTGCAGACGGCAGAAGGGATCCGCTCGATTCTTTTGCGCAAGGATCAGGTACGCTTGGCTTTTCCTCGCCTGTACAGCACCCTGTTTCGGATAGAGCCTCTGAAACAAGGGGAGCGATTGGCAGGCTATCGCTTCATCGGTGGCGGCTTTGGCCATGGGGTGGGCCTGAGCCAGTATGGCTCCTATACCCTGGCTCGGCAGGGGTTTAACGCGGCACAAATCCTCGCTTTCTACTACCCCGGCACCACCTTGGCCCCGCTGGGATCCCTATCCTTGCAGTTGCCTGCCGCCTCAGCAGCCTACTCTATCCGCTAGAGGTTGGGTGAAAGTTATGGCCGTTCGCGACAGCGGGACAGAGCCTTTAGAAGAGC
>NZ_JANSIC010000319.1:0-1851 GCF_047461955.1 Synechococcus sp. R55.7 | reverse complement strand
GTGCGGTTCCCGTTCAGTGTGGCGCAGCAACATAGGGTGCTGTAGGCATGGCACTCTCCCATCAGCGGGTGCCGAACAGGCGATCCCCTGCATCTCCTAGGCCGGGGAGGATGTAGCCGTGCTCGTCTAGGCCATCGTCTACAGCAGCGGTATAGATTGGCACATCTGGGTTCTGTTCGTGGAAATACCGGATCCCTTCTGGGGCGGCCACCAGGCAGATGAAGCGGATCGACTGGGGTCGGGTTTGGCGTAGGCGCGCTACAGCCGCTGCTGCCGAATGGCCGGTGGCCAACATTGGATCCACCACCAGCACCTCACGATCTTCGATATCGGTGGGCACCTTGAAGTAGTACTCGATGGGGATCAGGGTATGGGGATCCCGATATAGGCCGATATGCCCCACCCGTGCTGATGGGATCAGCTCCAGCATGCCGTCGAGGAGCCCTTGGCCGGCCCGCAGGATGGAGACAAGCACCAACTTTTTCTCTGCCGCCAACATCGGCGCCAACATTGGGGCCATCGGGGTTTGAATGGGCTGTAGCTTGAGGGGCAGATCGCGGGTCACCTCGTAGGCCATCAAGAGGCTGATCTCCCGCATCAGCGCTCGGAAGTCGGCGGTTGTAGTTTCAACACGGCGCATGAGGCTGAGCTTGTGCTGCACCAGAGGGTGATCGATGGTAATCACCTGGGCCACCATGCTGTGCTCCTGAGATAATCGGGATCCCGTGATGGATGCCAGAATAGCAGAAGCGCTTGTCCCCCCGGTGGGCCGAAGGCTCTATCTGCTTGCTGTTGTCAAGGGGAGTAATCCGTGCAGATCCGCTTTGCTGTGGTGAGCGATCCCCACGTCGCCCTCCCTTCCACCCTTTGGGATCACCCCAGCCGATTTCACCTGGTAGAGGTGAGCATCCCGGCTCTGGAACAGGTTTTGCAGCATCTGGTGCAGTTGCCTCTGGATTTTCTGCTGTTGCCGGGGGATCTGACCCAGCATGGGGAGCCGGAAAACCATGCATGGCTGGCAGAGCGGCTGGCTCGACTGCCCTTTCCGGCTTTTGTGGTGCCCGGCAACCACGATGTGCCCCAGCCCGAGGCCAGCGGGCGCTCTATTGGTTTGGCGGATTTTCCCCGCTACTACCGAGCTTTTGGCTACGAGGATGGGCAGTCTTTGGATTACAGCCGGGTTCTGCGGCCAGGGATCCGTTTGATCGGCCTCAATTCCAACCATTTTGATGCTCAGGGTCAATTGGTGGGGTGTCTAACCCCAGAACAACTGACCTGGCTGGAGAAAGAATTGGCGGCAGCCGAGGAAGAGCTGGTGCTGCTGATGGTGCACCATAATGTGGTCGAGCATCTGCGCGGCCAGTCTCTCCATCCCTGGGGGCGTCGCTACATGCTGGAGAATGCCTCTCAGTTGCGGCGGCTGCTGCAAGCTTATGGGGTGCAACTGGTGTTCACCGGACATCTGCACATCCAGCACATCGCCCGACGAGGGGGGGTTTACGACATTACCACCGGCTCTTTGGTCAGCTTTCCCCACCCCTACCGCCTTGTCGAGATCCGGTCGGATCGAGAGACCGGAATCCAAGTCCATATCCAGAGCTACCGGGTGGGATCCCTGCCCGATTGGCCCGATTTGCAAGCGTTCTCCCGGGAGTGGATGGCCCAGCGCAGCGAACCAGCGGTGGTTAAGTTTTTAACCTCCGCACCGCTGAATTTGCCTTTGGAACAGGCACAAGCCTTGGCCCCACAATTGCGCTACTTTTGGGCAGCGGTGGCTGCCGGGGATCCAGACCTCACTTTCCCAGACTTTCCCCAGCCAGCAGGCCGATTTCTGGAGCGTTTCAGCCGTTG
>NZ_JANSIC010000318.1:0-1896 GCF_047461955.1 Synechococcus sp. R55.7 | reverse complement strand
TGAAGTGCAGCCACCGCCGAGCTAAGCATCTCGCGCCAGCCCGGAGTTCAATCTCATCAATCAACTGAGGCCGGGGAAGAGAAGCGACGAGAGCTAACCCCTATCGATAAATGGATCCCATATTGCTATTGGGTACAAGAAGTTTAGCACCAACTCCATGAGAACATTGCTAAGAGTTGTAGATTAAAATAAAAAGCTCTAGATTTTCCTAAAGTCTTGTTGCAAAACAAGGAATAGGGTCACTTAATCTTCTTCAAAGAGCCAGTTGTAAATCTTGCTCAAGTGGGGCCAAGCAGGACGGCGGTTCCCTCCCTCTTGCAGGTTGGATTTGACACCCTCAATCTGCTCGGGATCCCGTGCCAAGATTTGCTTAATGGCCTCCACCTGCTGGCGTACCCCGGTTTTTTTCAGCTCCAGCATGGCTAGGGTCAGATTCACACGGGGCTGGGCATCCACCGGATCCAACTTCACAGCAGTCTGGGCGGCCTTCAGAGCTTTTTCCGCCTGCCCCTCCAGAAGGTAGAGCCAGGACAAGCACGTCCAAGCCGCCGCCGCCTTTGGGGATCCCTTACAGATCGACTCAAAAGAGGGAATTAACGTCTTGGCTGCTTCCCCGGATTCATAGCGCCGAATCCCTTCCTGAAACAATTCTTCAATTTTTTGGCTCATCTCCCTCAATCCAGCACATTAGCTTATTGACAAAATCGACAATCTATGCGTGTAAAGTCGCTCTCGCCTGCTCGCTCATCTGTTGTAGCGCACTGCCGCTGGGGAGAGGGATCCCTTCTCCTTCGGCCAGCCAGAGCCAATACTCGATATTGCCGGCAGGGCCAGTGATGGGCGACCACGTGTAGCCTTGCACCTGCCAGCCCTGGGCCACGGCCGAGCGCATCACCGTCTCCAGCACGCGGGCATGGACAACCGGATCCCGTACCACCCCCTTTTTACCCACCTGGTCTCGGCCCGCCTCAAACTGGGGCTTCACCAGCAACAGCGCCTCCCGTGGGAAACGCAACAGGTTCCACAGCGGAGCTAGCACCTTAGTCAGGGAAATAAAAGACAGGTCTACCACCGCCAAATCCGGCCAGCTCTGGGGAGGTGCCTCGCTTCCGTACAGATCCTCCGGCTGCAGATGGCGCAAGTTGGCCCGCTCCTTTAGGATCACCCGCGCATCCGTTCGCAAAGACCAGGCCAGTTGCCCATAGCCCACATCCACTCCGTAGACCCGCTGGGCTCCCCGTTTCAACAAGCAGTCTGTAAAACCTCCTGTGGAAATGCCCGCATCCAAACAAATACGACCCTGCACCTGAACAGGAAAAGTTTGCAGCGCCCCCTGTAGCTTTTCTCCCCCCCGTGAGACAAAAGCAGGCCCAGACTGGACTTGCACCGCTGGATCCCCGCTCACCCAGGTTCCAGGCTTTTCCGCCCGCACCCCATTTAGAAAGACTTCTCCTGCCAAAATGGAGCGTTGCGCTTGCTGGCGTGAGGAAAAATATCCGCGCTCCACCAACCAGCTATCCAGACGCACCCGCTTGGCCATCTCGCCGGTGCCTCACCTTGCATAGATCTTCCCGCCCATTAGAATAGGCGAGCGGGATCCCAACTGACCAGAATTGAGGGATCGCCAACAGCAGATTAGCCGAACCGTCCGCTCACGTACTCTTCCGTTTCCCGATGGGCGGGAGAGTTAAAGATTTTCTCAGTGCGGTTAAACTCCACTAGCCGTCCGTAGCGAAACCCCTCTTCGTCGACTTCAGTGTTGAAGAAGGCGGTAAAGTCGGAGACCCGCGCTGCCTGCTGCATGTTGTGGGTAACGATAATGATCGTGTAGCGACGGCCCAGTTCCTTGAGCAACTCCTCAATGCGCAACGTGGAGATTGGATCCAACGAGGCACA
>NZ_JANSIC010000317.1:0-1897 GCF_047461955.1 Synechococcus sp. R55.7 | reverse complement strand
TGGGGATCCTGAAAAACGGCTTGCGGCGCGGCTTTGAAACCTTTTACAACTACGGTGGCGCTCTGCCCACCCGCCCCCCCGAAGGCACCCCCTTGCCCGCCCCCTTGAACCGCTGGCTGGCCGCCTACACCCAATTTTGGCGGCGGCTCTCCTATCCGGTGCAAAACGCCTTTGCCCGCTCCGACGCCCTCTTCCAGCTGGCGCTGCACCCCTGGTTTGCCTCCCTCTGGACCCGCCTGCTCAACTTCAAAGGCAACACCGCCGCCTCGATTGCCGACCTCAACCGCTACCTGCAGCAGATGGCCCGCCGCCGGTCGGATCCCGGAGCACGGCCCTTCTTTTGCTTTGTCAACCTGATGGAGCCCCATCTGCCCTACTGGCCGCCGGAGCCCTTTGTGCAGAAATACGCCCCCTATTTCAAAAGCAACCGCGAGGCCCGCGACTTTTTGCGCCAATACAACGCCCAGCCCTACCGCTGGATGGCGCCCCTGCCGCAGCCCCTTTCTCCACTGCAAGCGCAGGTGCTGCGGGATATCTACGATGCTGAGGTGGCCTACCAAGATCACCTACTGGGATCCGTCTTCGACACCCTGCGCCACACCGGCCTGGAGCAGAACACGCTGGTGGCCATCGTCGCCGATCACGGCGAAGGCCTGGGAGAACACGACTTCGTCGGCCACGCCTTTGTGGTCTACGAAGAGCTGATCCGCGTGCCCCTCATCCTGCGCTATCCCGGCCACTTCCCGGCAGGAAAACGCATTGCCACCCCCGTTTCCACCCGCCGCCTCTTCCATACCCTCCTGGAAGCTGCCGGCTTTAGCCCCAACCTTTCCCCCAACGGTGCCCCCTGTGTCAGCCTCAAGCTCCGCCGCGAGGTCGCCCGCCTCAGCTTGGCCCGCACCTTGGCAGGGGAAGATCCCGAGCAGGGAACAGTGCTCAGCGAAGCCTTCCCGCCCCACCTCCTCATTCGGGCTATGGAAAGCCGTAACGACAGCCTGCTGCGGGCGCGTGCCTGTTACGACATCCGCCGTGCCCTCTATGAGGGGATGACCAAGCTCATCCAAACGGGGGATCGTCCCAGCCTCTACAACTTGGAGCAGGATCCGGCGGAGCTGCGGGATCTGCTCTGGGTCGGCGACGGGGATCCTGTCTCCTCTCTCCCTGATGCTGATCCGCAACGCTGTCACGACGGGTCGGCGGGGGAAGCCGGCTGGGGATCCCTTTCCCCCCAGGCTTGGCTGGCTCGCCTGCAGCAGGGGCTGAGAACGTGGGTGAGCTGGGCAGAATCCCGACAGCCCAGCACGGCTCCTCGCAAGGTGAATGTGGAAAGCGATGCCGACTTGGTGCGGCAGATGCAAGAGCTGGGCTACTTGGAGTAGGCAGGGATCCCGCTATTCCAGCCCTCCTTCCTCCTCCCTGTGATCCCGCACATAGCCGTTTAGATCGTAGTCATCCATGTCATCCATCTCCTCCGGATCCGCCGTTGGCCAATCCTCATTTTGCCCGCCGATAATCACGCGGCTGAGGCCGATGTATTCCAGGCTGAGGGTGCGCAGGGCGTTGATCAACACATCCAGCGCCATCGCATCGGCGGTGCCCAGATCAAACCAGCAGCGGGCCCAGTTGTCCTTCTCTTCCAGGGATCCCATGTTGTGCATTAGGGAAGGCAAGGGATCCGATTCGTTGGGATACTCCAGATAGCTCAGATCCACCTCGGCCTCTTGGGCCACCAGACGCTCGGCGTTAAATCCGCCCAGCTTGCCCAACACGTACCACGACTCCAGCACCTCGTTGAGGTACTCCAGCTCAGCTTCGACCGGCGGCTCGGCAAACTCAAACCAGATCCACAGATTTCCCGGATCGCACTCGCGAAACTCCACTTGCATGGACAGTTCCT
>NZ_JANSIC010000316.1:0-1923 GCF_047461955.1 Synechococcus sp. R55.7 | reverse complement strand
TGCTCCTACAGCCTTTGATTACTTTTTCTCATTACGAACTGAAAGGGAAGGAGGCGAGGATGCTCCAGTTGTTTTGCAGGGCATCGTGCCTGCAACGGGGGATTTCCTCTTCCGCACCTTGGCCGGAGCACAGTTATCAGGGCCGTTTAACCGGCTTGATATTGGTGGGGGAACACAAAGAGGAAATCTGAACCTTGTCTTCGATTCAACGACCTCTGCTGATCGCATTTCCGGCCAGTGGTTTTTGGAACAGCAATTCCCTACTAACACTCTTACTCCAGACCCAACTGGAACTATCTTAATCATCCGTGGGTTCTTTGAGGGAACTGAGGTACGCCTGTAACCCAGGCAACCCGTTTGATCCCAGAGCAGGGATCCGCTCTGGCTTGGCCTTTTCGTCGGTCAGAGCTTGGGTAGATCGCTGAGCACCACCTGTGCGCAGTTGTGGCCAGGGATCCCGGTCACTCCGCCTCCTGGGTGCGCCCCTGAACCGCAGAGGTAAAGGCCGGGAATGGGGGATCGATAGTCGGCCAGGCCGGAGATGGGCCGCAGGTTGTAGCTTTGATCCGGCGTCATTTCCCCGTGAAAAATGCTGCCCCCCACAAGGCCGAAGCGGGCCTCCAGATCCACGGGCGACAACATCTGCCGTGCGATCACGGCGTTTTTAATGTTGGGGGCAAATTGGGCAATTTTGTCGATTACCCGATCGGCAAATTCTTCCCGCAGGCCATCGTTCCAGTCTCGCCCTTTGGGTTGGTAAGGCACAAACTGACAGAAACAGGAGAGGATGTGCTTGCCTGGGGGAGCCATTGTCGGGTCGGTGGGGGATTGGCTGTAGATCTCGATAAACGGATCCCGGGAAGGGATCCCGTACTTGCAGTCATCCCAAGCCCGCTCCAGATAGGCCACCGAGGGAGCAATGTCTACCGTGGCGGAACTGACAACTTCTGGGGGCACTTCAGCAGGGGCCGCTGTGTAGCGAGGCAATTCTTCCAGGGCCAAATTGAGCTTGTACACCGGGCCTGAGGTGCGGTAGTGCCGTTCTAGCCGGTCACGCAAGTCTGGGGGCAAAGAGGAGCAGAGTCGCAAAAAGGTGATCTGGGGATGGGCATTGGAGAGAACCGCCCGCGCCCGCACGGTTTCCCCCGATTCGAGGATAACCCCAGCGGCCTGCCCACTCTCCATCAAGATCTCCGCCACTGGAGCAGACGTGCGGATCTCCACCCCTAAGTCCAGAGCTGCCTTGGCCATCGCTTGGGTAATGGATCCCATCCCACCGCGCACATAGCCCCAGACCCCACGCGAGCCAATGGCCCGACCTACCGCATGGACTAGCCAGATGTAGGGCGTACCCGGAGTCATCGGCCCGGCAGAGGTGCCGATCAAAGATTGGGGAGCCATCGCCGCCTTGACCTGCTCCGACTCGAAGAACTCATCCAGGAGATCAGTGGTCGAGAGGAGCATGATGCGGCGGAAATCGTCCTCATACCCAGCAGCTGCAAAGCGATCCGCCAGTTGGCCCAGTGAAATCGGCGGCTGCATTAAGGTTGGCTCCACCACCTCGTTCACCCGATCCCAAAACTCCTCCCAGCGGTCGTAGGCTTCCGCATCTTTGCGGGAAAACTTGGCAATTTCCGCTTTGCTCTTGGCGCGGTTATCGGCATACAGGAAGAGGTGCTGCCCATCCGGGAAGGGCATGAAGTAGGAAGGTTGCTTGGCATAGACCTCAAAGCCATAGTCCGGCAGGCGCAGATCGCGGATGATCTCCGGTCGCAGCAAACTACAGGAATAGGAAGCCACCGACACGCGAAAGCCTGGGTGAATTTCTTCCGTAATGGCAGCACCACCAACGGTGTGATAGCGCTCCAGCACTAGCACTTTTTGCCCCGCTTTGGCCAAATAGCAAGCGCTCACCAGCCCGTT
>NZ_JANSIC010000315.1:0-1925 GCF_047461955.1 Synechococcus sp. R55.7 | reverse complement strand
ATGGAAACACTCAAAGCAGACGGCCCAAGCGTTGCCGCAATTCGGTGGCAGCCAGCTCTAGGTGCTCGGGGGTGTAGCCGGTGGTTTCTACTCTGACAGCGAGGTGGGTGTCCTGGCTCTCGTGGAGGTGGATCCACAGAATGTGGCGGCCATCTTCGGTTTTGCGGTTTGAGGCTTTGACGCTGTTTTTGGGGGCAGCGTAGGCGTGTGGATCGTATCGAACCAGATCCACCCAGGGAATGTCTCGCAGGAGTCTTTCCACTTTGGCCCAACTGCGGGGTCGGTGATGGCTGGCATCGCTTCGGATTTGGATGATCTGGGAGCGATCTCGGCCTGAATCGGGGAGATCTGCCCGTGGGATCCGGGGCTGAACTTGCGGCTGTAGGTAGGGCAAGTAGACCAGGGATTTGTATTGCTCATGGATGTAGCAAACCGGGACCCCCAATTGGCTGCCCACCACGGCCATGATCATGGCTTGGGCTTTGAACCCACCGGTGGCGGCAAAGGTGACGATCCCCTTGGCGCTCTCTGCCAACTGTTTCAACAGCTCGGCCATCCGCTCCAGAGAGGATCCCTCTAGCTCGTAGTTGATGCCGGGAAGGGGAACCAAAGAGACCTGCTGCTGACCCAGCTCTTGCTCAAAAAAGAGCTTCAAAATCTGGGCACACTCCAATCCGTCGGGGGTTTCTGAGTGCAGCAAAATCAAGGCATCATTCGAGGTGGGATCCAGCCGCAAGTAGGTGTTGGTTTCGGCGCTGATCAATTCCAGGTCTGCTTCTTTCATCCAGGCCAGAGCACGCTGGGGATCCCCGATGGTTTTTTGTCCCACCCAGGGGCGCTGCGGCTGCAGGTCTTTGTCAAGGTTGGTGAGCAAGGAGGTGCCCACAGTCATGATGATGGTCTGCATGATAGGCGGTTAACTCAAATTTTTCGAGGGCTCTGTTCCGCTTTGCGCCCAGAGCAGCTTGGCCTTGCGGATTCTGCCATCTTCCTTTAGACCCAGAACTTCCACCTGCACCTCTTGCCCCACCGAGAGGGATCCCGCCCGTTTGGGCTCCTTCTGGGTGAGCTTGGTGTCTGTGTCCAGAATCTGGAAGGTGACTTCGTTGCCCTTGATGTTGGTGATGGTGGCCTTCAGCTTTTGCCCGGTCTGGAAGCAGGCTTTGCGGGCCTGATGCTGGGCCTGGTCTTGTTGGTGTTGATGGTTTTGTTGTTGTCTGTCGTCCTGGGATTTGTTTCCCGCCCCTTGGGGAACGGAGTCCTTGCAACCGGAGTTGTCGTTGGGTTGGGATCCCTGAGGTGGTGAAATCTCGCCAATGGGGATCCCTCCATCCTTGTAGTAGCAAGCCAGCCGGGCTGCCCAGCCCAGGATCTGCAGCATCTCCGCCGGCCTGTCTTGCAGAGGTTGCAAGTACCTTTTGCAGGTTTCGTCAATAAGCTGATAGTATCTTCTGGTTTGTTGGGTACGGCATAGGCCAGTTTCCCGCACCAGCTCGCCGGTGAATCGGAAAAAGCGGGATCCCGCGTCAGGGTGATGGGCAACCGAGCGCAGATAGGCGATGCACTTGCTCAACTCGTTGACATCCACCCTTTCTTTGGCCAAGGTCATGGCGATGCCGTGGGCGAGATCCCAAGATTGGGGGCTGAGATCGACAGTGTCTGACAGCATGGGGGAACCCTCAGTACACTCCGGTGGGCGGCTCGCGCAGAGCAGTGGGACTCAGGATGGCGGCCAATCGCTTGAGTTGTTCGGGCAAGATGTAGCCCTGGGCAGCTTGAATTTGCTCTTGCACAAAGGCTTGGAGGCGTTTTCCTTCCAGGGTATCGGCTTCTGGGGGATCGTAGCGGCTGTAGCGATCTTTTAGGTTGCCGGGCCGCTCGATCTTGTCGAGGGTGACCTGCAGGGATCCCAGGCCCACGGGCTT
>NZ_JANSIC010000314.1:0-1965 GCF_047461955.1 Synechococcus sp. R55.7 | reverse complement strand
GACCCTACGGGTACAGTGCGGGGCTCCTGCGATTTCTAGCTGAAGGGACAGGATCGCGCATCCAGGGTTCTCGAATAGCGATGGGACTTGTCGGGATCCCATCTAGAATAGGCGACAACCGGGCGAGAGAGGAGGTGAGCTGGCGGGTGACCTTCGCCCAGTGGCTGGGGCTAGGGGCGCTGTTGGGCCTGCTAGTTCTGCTTTGGCAGATCCGGCAGATCCTGCTGTTGGTGTTCGCGGCCATTGTGTTGGCAGTAGCATTGGATACCTTGGCCCAGATCCCACAGCGCTACGGCTTTCGGCGTGGCCCCTCAATTGTCATCACCAGTTTGACGGTTTTGGTGGCCGCGATCTTGGTGGGGCTAATCGTGGTGCCCCCCCTGGCGGAGCAGTTGCGGCGGCTGTTTACCGATGGGGTGCCCGCCGGGATCGTGCAAGCGCAGCGGCTGTTCGAGAGCTTGATTCTCTCTTTGCCGACGGATATTGAGCTGCCGACGCTGCGGGAATTGGCCAATAGCTTGGTGCCCCAGGCCACCGAGTTGGTGCGACAGGTGCGCGACTTTTTCTCCGAGTCCTTCACTGCCTTTTTTGGCACCCTGCTCAACCTATTGTTTGTAATCATCCTCACCATTTTGTTGTTGGCGGATCCCCAAGCCTACAGTCGCGCTTTTGTCTCGGTTTTCCCGGCCTTTTACCGTCCCCGCATTCGCTACATCCTCAAGCGCTGTGAGCTGGCGCTGCGAGGGTGGCTGATGGGGATCCTGTTTACCAGCACCTTGGTGATGCTGCTGAGTGGGATCGGGCTGTGGATTTTGGGGGTGCCCCTGATCTTGGCCAATGCGGTGCTGGCGGGATTGTTCAACTTCATCCCCAATATCGGCCCCACCTTAAGCGTGGTAGCCCCCATGCTGGTAGCCCTCACGGATGCCCCTTGGAAGTCCTTGGCAGTGCTGGGGCTGTATATCCTGATCCAGCAGTTGGAAAGCAGCGTCTTCACCCCCATCGTTATGTCCCGACAGGTGTCGCTCCTGCCCGCCCTAACCCTAGTAGCTCAAGTTACTTCAGCCTTTTTCTTTGGGGTGCTGGGCCTGTTCCTGGCCGTGCCTTTGGCGGCAATCCTGCAGGTGTGGATTCAGGAGGTGCTAATTCGGGATGTCCTGGATCCCTGGCAGGGATCCCGATTGCGGCCCTTGCTCAGGTTGGAAAGTGGAGAGAATGGGATCCAGAGCTCCACCCAGGATCCCATCCCGCCGCCGCAATCGGTGCGAGATGGTTAAGGGAGCAATGCTCCTGACTTGGCTCAGCCACACCAGCCTAGCTACGCGACCAAGAGAGCAGAAAGCGGTTCTTGCCCTGAAGGACTTGACCGGTATAAAGGCCCCGCACCGCTATCGCGAGCGAGAATCCAACAAGCGGCAACCGTGCGCCCAGGCAGAGGGGCATTGGGAGAACAGTGAGACCTACGGCCCGCTGCGCGAAGGGCATTCTATCAACTTTCTATCAACTCAAGGACTCCGTCCCGCTATTGCTCACCTGGCAAGGCCGGACTGTGGAGTCCCGGCGGGAAAAGCCGCAACCCCTGCTGGCGCACTCGCCGCTCCTGGAAAGGGATAGGGGTCACGCGCGGCAAAGGCGTAGCCACAGGCTGGGGAGTTGAAGTGGGCACAGCTTGCGGAGAGGGCTCTGGGCTGGGCTCAGGCGTAAGCTCAGGTTCAGGAGTGGCCACCACGGGCGGTGGCGTTGGAACAGCCGGGATCCCCTCTGGTGTCGGACGGGGGCGGCCCAGTTGAAAGCGCGGCTGGCGACGAGGTGCAAGCGTGGGCGTCGCCTCTGGCGTTGGAGTCGGAGTGGGTGTGGGTGTGGGCGTCGGGCTGGGTGTTGGCGTCGGAGTAGGTCTTTTACACCTGTCCGAGCCCACGAGACCGAGGCGGCTCGCGTTTGGCGTCTTGTGCTTGAAAAAAAATG
>NZ_JANSIC010000313.1:0-1970 GCF_047461955.1 Synechococcus sp. R55.7 | reverse complement strand
GCAATGCTCAGGCGGCTGGTCTGAGGCTGGCTTATTCTGACCCTTGGCCCGCAGATCCGACGCCCCCGACAGATGTTGAGACGGGTCTGGAGTGGCTGGTGAAAAACTCTGGGCAAGTTTTACCGGGTAGTTTCACCACCTCTATCCCTATGGTGCTCCGCACCGCCGAGGCGACTGGCTGGGCAGGAGTATCCAACTCGGCAGAACAGAAGGGGTTGACCGCCTAATCTTCGTCTTCATCTTCTTCGTCATCTCCGTCTTCCCATTCCTCATCGAGATCCAGCAGCAGGGCATAGAGCTGATCAAAAAGCTCTGGCGGCTCATCGGGGGTGAGCAGGTAGGGATCCCCTTCGTCAGGCAGAGCGGCGTAGAGCAAAACGGGATCGAGGGGGGTAAAGATGCCGTATTTCTTCTCTTGGTAGAAAAAGGTAGCTAGCAGTTGAAACTCCTGGGCATCTTCCTCGCTCTCGCCCAGCTCGAACACATCTTCCTCTTCGACTGGGGGCAATTCCCCCTGAACCGTGAGGATGTCGAAGCCATTTTGCTGCAAGGTGAGGTTCAACTCCCCCAAGACAGCCTGGATGGTGGGCAGGGTAGCCTGTAGCTCTTCGGGATCCGGCTCGTCCAGGATCCCTTCCATGTTGGCATCGCCGTTCACCGCTTGGCTGGGTTCTTCTTCCCCTTCCCAAACCAGCACTTTGATCACAGCATCAACGGGAGTCACCAGAGCATAGGTCTGCTCGTCGATGACCACCTGACGCAGGATCTCGCACTTGAGAGGCTGGTTTTGCTCGTCGCGGAGCACCAAGGTTTCATGGGATTCAGTCATTGAAAACAGCCCAGGGTAGGAAAGACGGGGGTGTACAGAAGCTCATTCTCCCATGTTCTGCCCCCCTGCAATGCTGAGGGATCCCTTCCAGGCCCACCGGCAGAACTCTATGCTTCGGCTTCTCCTTCTGCTTGGGTTAAGGCTTCCAGAGCCAATAAAATCTCCTCTTCTCGGCGGGCGTAGGTTTCTTCGTCAATTTCTCCCAAATCTAGCTGAATTTGCAGGGCCGTAAGTTCTTTTTGCAGGTTTTCTTTGCTATCCAGCTGTGCTTCGGCGCGTTCTTGGATCTGCTCTGCTAGCCAAAGCAAACTTTGGGCCGGCCAAGTCAACAATTGCCAAACCATCCCAGGGCCCCTAAAGCAGATGATGAGTCTTCGTAATCCTATCAATTTGGATTCTCAGGTGGCCATTGCCCCGGCCTAGCCGTGAAACTTTTTGTTCCCTTCCTCCCCAAGCTGGAAAGACTGGGACACGCACGAAGCGCCAGGGGAAACACTGGCTATTGGTGCTCAGGCAAGTCCTAGCCGCGAAGACTAATCCTCTCGCTGGTGCTTCTCGATCCACTCCATGAGCTCCCCCTCGGAATGGGTACACAGGCGCTCTCCCGTGATTGGGTCTTGGACAGACCACCAGACCATGCCGCTGCCATCTACCCACTGCCGCACCCGCAGTTCATCGCAGGCCGCCAAGACTGCCTTCAGGCTCTGCCAAAGGTGGCGCAGTCCTCTGAAGAGCGCTGAAGAGAAGGGATCCCTGCCGCCGTACTCGGCTGCCAGCTGCCGCTCTTCTTGTTTCAGCAGCTCCATCAAGCGGGTGTTGTTGGCCGCCCTAGCTGCTTCCAAACGACGGGCCAGGGAGGCTGCTATGTTTTGGCGATGGCGGGCCAGGAGACTTGTCCCCCTCATTTCAGCGATTGCACTCATAAGGCTGCTCTACATACCAGTACCTCTACACGATCAATCCTACCAAAAAATCTGTAGTCAAGGATACGAAAAGTGCAAAACCATCGGTCCTGCACGCTAACGTGCGGGATCCGATCCCAGTGCCCTGCCTGGGAGCTGCCGGAAGTTAATCCAACAAGGGGCCACCTGAGCAGCTCAGATCAATCGGCGGCTTCCCCGGACGGATTTAACGGGGGCTA
>NZ_JANSIC010000312.1:0-1983 GCF_047461955.1 Synechococcus sp. R55.7 | reverse complement strand
TTCGGTTTCTCACCGCCGCCGTAGCCGAGAGCATTCGACGGGCCTCAGAGGCGGGGCAACTGGGATCCCTGGCCCCCCAGCAAGCCACAGCGATTGCCCCCGTGATCCAGATCCCCAGCGACCCTCGCTACGGCGATTACGCCTGTCCCACCCCCCTGGGCATGGCCAAGCTCTGCCGCCTAGCACCGGCCCAGATCGCCCAAACCCTGCAAAAACACTTGGATCTGCCGGACATCGAAACTCAGGTGGCGGGAGGAGGGTATCTCAACTTCCGGCTGGGGGATCCCTTTTTGGCCGAGCGCTTGCAGGAGCTGCTGCATCTGGGAGAAAACTTCGGCAAAACAGCCATTCCCCATCCTGAGCGCATTCTGCTGGAGTTTGTCTCCGCCAACCCGACGGGGCCTTTGCACGTCGGCCATGGGCGCTGGGCTGCCGTTGGCTCTACGTTGGCCAACTTGCTGCACTGGACGGGCCACCAGGTGGAGCGGGAGTTTTACATCAACGATGCCGGCAACCAGATGCGGCTCTTGGGCCAGTCTCTGGAGGTGCGGGTGCGGCAACTGCAGGGGGAAGAGGTGGCTCTGCCCGAAGATGCCTACCATGGCAGTTACTTGGTCGATATTGCCCGGCGGCTGTTGGGTCAGGTCAAGGCCGGGATCCGCCCTCTGCCCACCACCCTAGAGGAGTACACCGATTTTGCCTATGGGGAAATGCTGGCCTGGCAAAAGCAGACCCTGCAACAACTACGCACCGAGTTTGATCACTGGTTTAGCGAGCGCCGCCTGCACACCCCCGATCCCCAGACAGGCCTGAGCGCCATCCAGCAAGCTTTGCAGGAGCTGCAAGAGCGCGGCTTTCTCTACAAAGCCAAAGCGCCGCGGGGTGAGGATCCCAAGCCAGGGGCCGAAGAGGCCGTCTATTTCAAAACCCAAGAATTTGGCGACGACAAGGATCGGGTGGTGCAAAAGGCCGATGGTTCGTTCACTTATCTAGCCGCCGATATTGCCTACCACCGGGATAAAGTGCAGCGGGGATATCACCGGCTGATCAACATTCTTGGCTCGGATCACCATGGCTATATCGGCCGCTTAAAGGCGGCGGTGGGTGCCTTCAGCCCAGATGTCAAGCTGGAAATCTTGATTGGACAATTTGTCAAATTGTTCAAAACCGACCCGCAAACCGGTGAGAAAACCGAAGTGCGCATGTCCAAGCGCACCGGCAACTTTGTCTCACTCAATGACCTGATCGAAGATCCAGAAATTGGCGTGGGGGTCGATGCAGCCCGCTGGTTTTTGCTTAGCAGCAGCATGGACAGCCCCATCAACTTCGATTTGGATTTGGCCGTCAAGCAAACTTTCGATAACCCGGTCGTGTATGTTCACTACAGCCATGCCCGCTGTTGCACTCTGCTGCGGCGGCTACAGGAAGAAGAAAAGGTTGAACTGACCAACAAAGTCCCTTTGACGGAGCAACAAAAACTGCCCTACAAAGAGCCAGAAGAGCGGGCCCTGCTGCTGCGCTTGTTGGCCTTGCCGGATGAGCTGATCGCCGCTGCCGAAGAGCGCGCTCCCCACAAGATCATCCGCTATGCAGAAGCCATCGCCGCCGATTTCAACAAGTTTTACGACAACTGCCGTATTTTGCCGCTCTTGAAAGAGGATCCCCTTTTGGCCCAAGCCCGCATCCAATTGGTGCAGGCCACGCAGCAGGTTTTGTTTAACGTCCTCACCGGCATTCTCGGCCTGAGCGCGCCGGAGTCTATGTGATTTACGAAGGAGTGCCGTAAGGCCCCCAGCTCACGCTCTGGGCGGAAGCCAGCTATAGCGGTCGCGAGTAGGTCAATTGCAATAAACCGTTCCACAACGCATAGTCATTTATCTCACCGTCAAGGTGAAACAAACGACCGGTTGCTTCCTGCTAAGGCCTCTGGCCCGCTAGCGCGATCAGTTGAAATAGATGGTAATAAAAACCACGACTGCTATC
>NZ_JANSIC010000311.1:0-1990 GCF_047461955.1 Synechococcus sp. R55.7 | reverse complement strand
TTGCCCCAGGGATCCACTTTCACTTCTGCCCGCGTGGCTTCAGGGTAACGCCGAATATCCTCTTCCAAGGCATCTCCAATCGCTTCGGGAATAAAAAATTCTTCGATTCCCAACTTGAGCTGCTGCCCGTCAAACCAGCCTCGCAGCACTTTCTCTTCAGGCTGCAAATCTTTGGGCATCTCCCGGCTGACACCGATTGCTCGCCAAGGTTGAGTGGGATCCCCTGCGGGGGGAGCCAAGCGCAGATAAAGGATCCCTGGGGTCTCCAATTCAGGTGACCAACCCGGCAGTTGCTCTAGGGTGGAGCGCCGACCGACGACGTAGCCCAAGGCCACATACCGGCCCCGCAAAAGGTCATAGGGATCCACAGGGGCCGTTTGCAGGTAGATCGTGGTTCCGACAGCAAGAGTCAGCGCTTGCCGAGCCGGTATCAGCAGAACGATACCCAGCTGCAGCAGGAGGGGTAGCCAAAACCGCCATTTGGGCAGGGATCCCTTCTGAGAAAGATTCGACGGGCTAGCCATAGCAGCCAGAGAGAGTGACCTCTCTCTTATGGCACAGGTTTGCCAATCCCGGACAGAAGCGGGTAGAAGTGCCCCACCGGCCCCTGACCTGACCCGATGGCCAAAGGATGTCGCAGCGCTTCTGTTACATAGGCTTTGGCAGCCACTGTGGCCGCCAAGGGATCCCTGCCCCAGGCCATCTGTGCTGCAATGGCCGCCGAGAGGGTACAGCCGGTGCCGTGGGTGTGGCGGGTGGGGATCCGCTCTGTTTTCAGCACTTCCAGTCGCTCGCCATCGAACCACACATCCACCCCCTGCAGTTCCCCCGGCATACCCCCACCTTTGACCAACACCGCTCCACAGCCCAGGGTGCGAATCTGCTGAGCCGCCGTTTGCATATCCGCCAGGGACTGCAGCTCCAGCCCCGTTAAAATTTGCGCCTCATAGCGATTGGGGGTCAGCACCTGGGCCAAGGGGATCAGCCGCTCGCGGATGGCCTGAATGGCTTCATCTGCCAACAACTTCGCTCCCGTGCGGGACACCATCACCGGATCCACCACCAGAGGCCGCAACGTCCAGCGCTCCACCTGACGGGCTACCTCCAGCACGATCTCGGCATTCAGCAACATGCCCGTCTTGATCCCTTGCACCCCAATGTCCTGCACCACAGCCTCGATTTGGGCGGCCACGGCTTCGGGGGGCAGCGCATCGACCCGGCTCACCCCAAGGGTATTTTGGGCAGTCACGCAGGTCAGGGCAGAGGTACCGTGTACCCGTTGGAAAGCAAAGGTGCGCAAATCCGCTTGGATCCCTGCTCCCCCACCACTGTCGGATCCAGCGATGGTGAGGGCGACAGGGGGGTGCTGCTCGGCCAGCAGTGGAGCCGGAGTTGGTTCAGATGCAGAGACAGACATTGGCCAAACGACAAAAATGGGCAAGGGTACCGATAGCCATTTCCATCAATCAATATGAACCATCTCTTTAACGTAGCAATGAAACTGTTGGTTCTCGATTGGTCTGAGACCACTGGGGTATTGGGAAAACTCTTGCAGACGTCTGTCAAGAAGCTGACTAAGAGTGAGTTGTCCTAGTCTAAATCCGAGTAGCCCTCATCAGTGGTGGCGACCACCTCAACCCAGGCTCTATCCCCCTCCACCGCCGTCAAGCTCCAGCGCAGAAGCCGAGCCGGCTGGCCCAGCTCCCGGTCAACTTGCTGACAGAGGGATTGCTCCAGTTGCGGGGCAGAGAGAGGCGAGCTCAACGGCAGAGATAGGTGCAACAAATGCAACTTCACAGGAGTCGAGAACTGATCTCGCCAAGGAAACAGACTTACTTTCGATAACTTCTAACACTAAGAATCCAACAATATAAACTAATGTAGTATTTTCAGATTAGGCTGAGACAGCCGGGCTACTGAGAAAAACCTTTTGGGCCCCTGCATTATTGCTCCGCAACGCTATTGCTCCGCAACGCTGACGCGAAGACGC
>NZ_JANSIC010000310.1:0-2024 GCF_047461955.1 Synechococcus sp. R55.7 | reverse complement strand
TGCTCTGAGAGTCTGCCACCTTGCCCCCTTTCATCGCCCACAACACCCACCCCCGCCATCACGGACAGATGGCCCCACCATTCTAAACTGAGTCTAAATCTAAATCGACTCGGTCTCAATCCAAGCGTCTCTGCTGAGTGTAGAGGAGTCCCGCCCGTGCTCGGAGCTCCTGGCAGACGCAGGTCGGCCTCATCGTTGCAGGGGCAAATGCGAGGACTCGCTTCCACTGGCCCGAACAGGGCGGCCAGAGAGCCTGTGGAAAACCGTCTTATCTTTGTCCTTTCTTTTGCGATACTGCTAGGGGTGATGTTGAGAATGACAGCACGATGGCGATGCAAAATGGAGCCAGGGATCCGCTTCAACTTCCTCAACGGCAGACAAACTCGGCGGGATCCCAGTTGTGCCTTGCCTGTTCTGCTCCCTGTGGCCTACTGTTGAGCCTGCTCTGGGTTGTCCCTGCTCTTGCTCAGCCGGAATCTCCCAGCTCTGCTGCCTTTGCTCTGCCCAACAGCCGCGAAATCCTCACCCCCCCACCCCCCCCCACCCTATCGATTCCCCCCAACCCTGCTGACTCCACCCCTGCGGCTGACCTGACTCTAAAGGGGGCTTTGACGGCTGAAGAATTGGTGGTGCCCCAATCCCCCTTGCAGGTGCGCATCGAGCGAAGGGAGGGCTTGTCTTTGGAAGAAGCTCTGGAGATCGCCGTTGCCCAGAACCCGGCTGTGCAGCAGGCCAGACTGACTGTCGAGCGGGCCGAGGCCGGGGTAGCTCTAGCTCAAGCTGCCTTTGCTCCCACCCTCTCCAGCCGTGCCAACTACCAGTACAGTGAGGCTCCCTCTCCTGGTGGTGGGCCAAGGCGCGAATCCCACACCCTCTCGGCCAGTGTGGTGCGGGTGGAGTATACCGCCTTTGACAGTGGCCTCAGGGAGCAAAACCTGAAGCTGGCCCAAGAAGCGCTGCGCATCGCCCAACTGCAACTGGAGCAAACGCTGCAGACGGTCAAACAAGCTGTGGCCAACGCCTACTACGATCTGCAAAGCGCAGATGCCAGGGTCGCCATCAGCCAAGCTGCCGTCGAAAGTTCCGAAGCCACCCTGCGGGATGCTCAAGCCCGAGAACGGGTCGGGCTGGGTACCCGCTTTGAGATTCTCCAGGCAGAGACGGAATTGGCCAACAATCGACAAACCTTGCTGGCGGCTCAAAACACCCAACAACTGAATCGCCGCCGCCTGGCCGAACTGCTGAATTTTCCCAGCCCCACCGACGTGTTGGCTAGCGACCGCATCGAGCCGATGGGAGAGTGGGATCTCAGCCTGGAAGAGACCATCATTGCTGCCTTTGCCCAACGACAGGAATTGGAGCGCCGGCGCCGAGAATTGGAGCAGGCCCAAAGCCGCCTGCGCCTGGCACAAGCCCGCAATGGCCCCCGAATTGGCTTATTCGCCAGCCTCGATGCCGTTAACGATTTCAACGCCAGCCGCAACAGTTTTGATGTTGGCTATTCGGTGGGAGCCAATTTCAGCTTGACTTGGTTCGATGGAGGAGAAGCGGCTGCCCAAGCCCGCCAAGCCCAGATCGATGGACAGGTGGCCGTGAGCAACTTCGTCGGCACCCGCAATGAAATCCAGCGGGGGGTGGAAGAAGCCTTCCTGACCCTCAGCTCCAGCCGCGAACAGATCGACTCGGCCAAAGTGGCAATTGCCTCAGCAGAAGAGAGCCTGCGCTTGGCCCGGCTGCGCCTGCAAGCGGGGGTGGGCACCCAAACGGAGGTGATCAATGCTGAAGCTGCCCTCACCACTGCCCGTGGCAACCTTTCCAATGCTGTAATCGCCTACAATCGCGCCCTGGTACAACTGAAACGGGCCATTGGCAGCCTTTGACTTGAGCCTTTCTCCCTCACTCCCAGCCCTTCTTCCAAAAGGAGAGGGGTGCTATGGATACCGCGACGAAACAGTTCTATTCCAACTTGAGCTGTTGTGACATACTCCCGCACTCATGCTGACGCAAAGCGCTCCGCGCCGCTA
>NZ_JANSIC010000309.1:0-2073 GCF_047461955.1 Synechococcus sp. R55.7 | reverse complement strand
TTTTGAGAATGGCATAGGTATGCCGCCCCCGCATCAGCTTTCCAGGGCAAGTGATCACAGGCAATCCGACCGCAACGGCCTCTAAGGTGGTGATCCCACCTGACCAGCCATAGGAATCTAACATAAGATCGGCACAGCGGTTGAGATCCAAGTAGTCTTGATGGTCTAATCCAGGCAGAACCAGACAGTGGTCTTCTGCATTGAGACCGTACAGGGAAAAAGCCCGGGTGAGCCGTTCCCGAAATTGTCGGGCAATAGCAGCATTGGGCAGAGCCAAGAAGACAAACTGAGCGTTGGGCACCCGCTGAGCAATAGCGGCAAAAAGATAGTCATATTGGGGCAGATATTTACCCAAGTATTGACAAGCTAGGTAAACCACTGCGTTTCTGCGCAGGCCGAAATCCTCACGATAGCGCTTTTGCTGAGGCAAAACCGGCTTTTCGAAGCAAGTGCCCAAATGAGGTAAACGAATCAGGGTTTCACTATAATGTTCTTGAGCATCCTCTGGCTCCATTAAATCGCTGGAGAGGAAATAGTCAATCGTAGAAAGTCCAGAAGTTATAGGATGAGCCCAAGTGGAGCACTGTATCGGTGCCAGTCGCAGGGAAGCCAGTTGCAGAATAAGAGGTGAAAGACCAATCTCCAAATACACCAAAATATCTAGCTGATCCTGCAGGATTTGTCGGGCTGCATCCTCAAGTCCGGTGGGAATGTGTCGAAACACATCGGCATATTGACGATACCGGTCTGTCATGAAATCGGTTCTGGGATCCAAGTGATAGGCGAAGACTTGAAACTTTCGCTCCGAGTTAGCCTGTCCATCAATCCAATTAGCATTTAGGTACTTAACCCAACCCAGAGATAAGCGGCTGTAAGAGCAAGCTCGCATGGAAGCTGAGGCAAACCCAACTCGGATGGGATCCCCTGGTTGGGATTGGCAAGGAAGATATCTCCAATCGGGATAACAGGCGTTGACTATACGTTGAACAAACTGGGCATATTTTTTCTGCAAATCCAGGTCGTTGTAGCCTTGGTACTGTAGGTAGTGATTGGTTCCCAGTCCTGATGCCCACAGCGCTGTGCGACGTTGCTCCTCTGTTTCTAGGGGAGTTTCCTCAATAAGACGATCCAGGTGCTCAACAAAGCGAGCACGAAAGGAGTTGAGCTCTTCCTCACTCTGATAGACTGCCGGCAAGTAGAGATGATAAAACCAACGAGCCTGTTCTAACTGGGGATCCAAAGCCAATGCTTTCTCCAGGTGATCCAAGGCAATAGCGTGTTCTCCTTGATCTCGGCAGGCGATGGCCAGATTCAGATGTACCTCTTCCAAAGGGATCCCTGCTGCTCGATCCGAGTTTACCAACAGGGAATTGAGCAGGGGGATCGCCTCTTCGCAGCGACGTAAGTTAACGAGGATCTTGCCAGCTTGAAAGGCGGAAAGAGTGGCATCGGGATTGAGGTTTAAGCTCTGCCGGTAGCAGGATAAGGCTTTCTCCCATTGGCCCGAAGACTCGTAGACCACGCCTAAGTTGTGATGATAAAGAGCTACGCAAGGATTTAACTCAATAGCCTCGGCAATTAGCGCAGCTGCCCATTCCAAATCCCCCTTGGTCTGGGCCACCGTTCCCAGCAGGTGCAAAGCGTCGGCTTGCTCAGGAAACTCCGCCAAGATCTCGGAGTAAATGGCTTCTGCTTGTCGCAAATCTCCTGCTTGCTGGGCTTGGATCCCGGCTAGAAGTTTGTTTGTAAGTATCCAGTCTGACATCTACTACAAGATGGCTAGAAATTCTCCTGACTTGTCTGCCCAGTATAGTTTTTTCCAGTTATAGTCAGTTCAGTTGGGGATAAGATGACTTTACAGGCAAGATAACATGCAGGTAGACCTAAAGAGGAAGCTTAGATCTGAGAGAGAGTCGTATTTGTTCCGCTCCGTGGCTCATTTTTTTACTTTGTTCAGCTACTTTACCTAAACGTAAGCTCTGCTCAGGTAACAGAGACAGCCGTAGTTACCTTGAGAAATCTCCCCCTGCCAGAGGAGATGAGAGGGATCCAACATCTGGTCAATCTGCTTGC
>NZ_JANSIC010000308.1:0-2090 GCF_047461955.1 Synechococcus sp. R55.7 | reverse complement strand
AACCACGGCAGTTTTCAAGACTGCTTCCTTAAACCGCTCGGACACCTCTCCAAATTGCCGGGATCCCCAGGCTTTACTTATGTTACGCAATGGGTTTCTGGCTGTGCAATCGCTGCCGACCACAACCCCCACAGATTTACCCGCCACTGCCGCCGGAGACCTGAGTGGACGCCTGATGGTTGCGAATGGCCCGCTTGACCAAATTGAGGAAGGCAAAGGCCCGTTGGTCGGTGGGATCCAAGCGCATCACCGCTTGAAAGGCTGCTTCCGCCTGTTGCAGAACGGCCAGATCGATTTGTCCGTCCTCATCGGCTTCCAGTTGGGCCTTTTGCAAGAGGAGGGCCCCTCGATTGTAATGGGCTGCCACATGGTTGGGATCTGCCGCCAAAACGGCTTCCAGCTCTGTCAGGGCCGGATCCAGATAGCCGCTCATGCCCAGTACCCAGGCCAGCTTGTAACGAGCTTCGGTATGGGTTGGATCGGCAGCAACCGCCTGGCGAAACGCTTGGATGGCAGCCTGGAAATCGCCCGCTTGTACCGCTGCGATGCCTTCTTGGTAGCTGTCGTGAGCCATGAGCAAGTTGGGGGTTGACTGGGAAGCTGGCATGAGGAAGGGATCCCTTACCTGTAGATTAACCCTTGCCAAACCGGTGGCTCCCAATTCCCATCCCAGGTACCGAGAACAGAGCCGTGCCCCCGCTGGTTTACCGTCTTTTCCCTCTTGGGGGTGCCATCTGCAGCAGGAGAAACTGCCGCGGCAAGAGATTGGAGATTGCGCAAAGCCTGACCCGCATAACCTGCGCCCCTTCCTAGGATGAACATAGCCATTGATTGGGTGTGAACCATGAATGCCAAACTGCTTTTCCTACCGCTGGCTTTGGGGCTGTCTGTGGCTCCGACCACCGCTGTTTTTCCGCAAACCCTAGGCATCTACCCTCCTTTACAAAGGCTGCAACTGGCCGATACTCGTCAGTTGGATGTTGGCACCCGCTCCATCATTGTCAACCCCGTTCCTTCCGACCTGCGGGTGAATCTGGAGCTGGATCGGCGCGGGTCTAACCCCATCTACCGGCCTGGCGAGCCGATTTCTATTACCCTGAGCACCAACCGCGATGCCTACGTCTACTTGTTCAGCATCCAAGCCGATGGCCGTACTCACCTGATTTTGCCCAACCGCTTTTCCGGTGGCAACGAGTTTCTGCGGGCCGGAGAAGTGCGCACCTTCCCACCGCCGGGGGCCAGCTACCGGTTGACCATCGCTCCGCCTTTCGGTCAAGCCCAGGTGTTGGCGGTGGCATCCCCCCGTCCGCTGAACTTCCAGGAGATCGCCTCTTTCGAGCAGAGTGGATCCTTTGCCGATGTGCGGGTGCGGGGATCCCAACTGGGCAATGCCATTGCCCGCGCCATCATTGTCGAGGGGATCCCTTCCGACCAGTGGGTGACGGCCACCCGATTCTATCGGGTTGCCCCGCGCTAATCCAAGCTCTGAGACCTCAGGTGGATGGCCCGCACAGGATCCCCTTCATCGGGTATATGACCAGCCCCACCGTTCAAGCTGGGAAGGAAGTCAACCACCCCAAAGGCTGCCCAAAGATTGGGTTCATCTGCCACAATGAGAGCAGCCAAAAGTAGTCCCGGCTACGTTCCTCCTGTGCGGTTTTGGTCGGCCGTTCTATGTCCCCTTCCTCCAATCCCCTGAGCGAGCAGATTCGCAGTATTGACGACCATCTCTCCCGCCGCCCCCTGGATCTGGATCCGGCGGGCTATTTCGTCATCTACTTGGATCGGGAGCAGAACCTCATTTGCGCCAAGTACTACAGCACCGTCATCAATGAGCGGGGGCTGGCCACCGATCCGGAGACAGGAGCTGTGATCCCAGCCAAGGGCTCCGTCAACCGATCCCCTGAACGGGTGTACGTTGGGCGCACGGCCAAAGAACTGTGTGTACAGATCTTTGAAAAGGAGCAGGAGAGAGTGGTCTCCCAGCTCAGCCATGCGGCCTACTTGGGAAGGGAGTTTCAAAAAGCCGAAGCTGCCCTGATCTCTGGCGAGGAGTACATCCAAGACTGATCCCTTCCCAGAAAGCTCAC
>NZ_JANSIC010000307.1:0-2117 GCF_047461955.1 Synechococcus sp. R55.7 | reverse complement strand
TGCCAGCTTTTTGCGCTTCTTGTACAGGAAAGCGAGATCCTTAGCCCAGGAGGTTGGCGGGCCGACTCAGTTGGATCCCCTGCGAGAGCTGGGGTTGAACTTGTGGGGGATCCTCACCTGGCCGATTTCGCTGGGGTTGGTCGTCTTCTCCTGCTGGGTGCTGTATCGATTTGGCCCCAGCTTGCGCCGACCCCAAATGCCGATTTGGCCGGGAGCCATCGTGGCCAGCCTACTGTGGGTTGGGGTGTCGTGGGGGTTGCGGATTTACGTGGAGCACTTTGGGCAGTTCAACCAAGTCTACAGGGCGGTGGGGGCGGTTATTGTTCTGCTGCTCTGGGTTTGGCTCACTTCCTTGGCGCTGCTGTTTGGGGATCAGATCAACATCGCCCTCTACCAGGCGCGAAAATGGATTGCAGAACGGGATCCCTAGCCCCACCCCAAATCCGAGTTATGGATGCAGACGGAAATTCTTTCGCCCACTCCTGAGCACATTGCCGTAGCGGCTGCGGCCTTGCTGCAGGGCCAGTTGGTGGCCATCCCCACGGAGACGGTTTACGGCCTGGCGGGCCATGGCTTGGATGAGCAGGCAGTGGCAAACATTTTTGCCGCCAAGGAGCGCCCCCGCTTCGATCCCCTGATCCTGCATCTGCCGGCTGGGGTGACCCTAGAGCAGCTGCAGGGGTGGCTGGTGGATGTGTCGGCTTTTACTCCCACCGCCCGTGCTCTGCTGGGATCCCTGATCGACACCTTCTGGCCGGGGCCCCTAACCTTGGTGCTGCCCAAGTGTCCCACCGTGCCGGATCTGGTGAGCAGCGGGTTGCCTACTGTTGCCCTGCGGGTGCCTGCTCACCCGGTGGCTCAAGCTTTGTTGCAGGCGGTGCAAACCCCTCTGGCTGCCCCCAGTGCCAATCGCTTTGGCCGCATCAGCCCCACCTCAGCCCAGGCCGTCTATGCAGAGTTGGGAGGGCGGATCCCTTACATCTTGGATGGGGGAGAGTGTGCTGTGGGCCTGGAGTCCACCGTGCTAAAGCTCAGCCCCGAAGGGATCCCAACGCTGCTGCGCCCAGGAGGGATCCCACTGGAAGCCCTGGAGGCCCACCTGGGGTTGCCCATCCGGTTGCCCCCAGAACAGGCCCCCAAGGATGGCACAACGGGCCCGCCAGAAGCGCCGGGACGACTGAGCAGCCACTATGCCCCCAGTAAGCCCCTCCGGCTTTTGCCCACCCCTTTTGCCCAGCTTCAGCCCGGCGATTGGCAACAGGTGCAGCACCTGACAACCGGTCATTCCCACCTGGGCATCCTCAGCTTTGCCACGGATCCGCAGGCTCTGCTGAACACCCTCTCCCGCCATTGGCCGGGGATCACTTTCAGTTTGGAGTGTTTGGGTTCGGATCCCAAGGCAGCCGCCCGCGCCCTCTTTGCCAGCCTGCGCCGCCTGGATGAGGGAGATGCTACGCTCCTGCTGGCAGAGCCCCCACCCATCTCGACGGGGTTGGGCTATGCGATGATGGATCGGCTACGCCGGGCCAGCAGCCTTTCGCGTTAGCGTCGCTTAGCGATATGGAACTCTCCCCCCTCGTTGCCATCGTAATGGGCAGCGATTCCGATTTGCCCACCCTTGCACCTGCCGCCCAGGTGTGTGAGGAGTTTGGGATCCCTTACCAGATGCAGATCCTCAGCGCCCACCGCACCCCCGAGGCCATGGTAGAGTTTGCCCGCCGCGCCCATACCCAAGGGATCCGCGTCATCATTGCCGGGGCAGGGGGAGCAGCCCATTTGCCGGGGATGGTGGCCTCTCTCACCCCCCTGCCGGTGATCGGGGTGCCGGTGCTCAGCCCATCCCTGCAGGGGATCGACTCCTTATACTCGATTGTGCAAATGCCCAAAGGGATCCCGGTGGCCACGGTGGCCATTGGCAACGGCTACAACGCGGGTCTGTTGGCGGTGCAGATCCTAGCCAGTGGGGATCCCGATCTGCTCCGGCGGGTGATCGCCTATCGGGAAAGCCTAAAACAGGCGGTGCAGGAGAAAAACGACCAGTTGCAAACCCAAGGGTGGAAAGCCTACCTCGACTCTATAAAGCATAAGAGCATAATTTAAGGAGCGTTGATCTATCT
>NZ_JANSIC010000306.1:0-2127 GCF_047461955.1 Synechococcus sp. R55.7 | reverse complement strand
AAGAAGTCAGCAAGCTGCCCTGAGGGATCCCCTTATTCAGGATCCACTAGGGATCCCATGAACAACACGGTTTGGGCCGCTGGGTTGCCGCCGGATCCGGAGGCCACAATGGCAAACCAGAAGGGCCGATCTGCCACAAATTGAAAGGGCTCTTGCCGGTCGACAGCAGTCCGGGAGACGATCACCCCAGTAGCGGCTGCCGCCTCGGATCCCTCTTCGTTCACTTCAATTGCTGCTTTGTGCAGGACTTTGCTGATCCGCGCTGGCTCTGGGGTCATCTGGCTGAAATCGGCTCGGTTGGAAAAGGCAACTCCCAGGCCCAACTGCTGCAGAACTGAAGTGAGATCCGTTTCATAAGCCAATTCAAATCTCGGGATCCGCACCGAACCTGCACGGGGGCGCAGGGATCCCGTCCATTCTTGCCAAGTTTCCGGGCTCAGCTCTGCCCGCAGCGATTCCAGCTTCACTCCCTTCTTGGGCAGCAGGATCAGCATTTCCAGTTCTCCTTCCCCGTAGGGCAGGCTCACCACCTGCAACTGCTCGGTTTCCAGGTAGTCGTAACGACCTGATTGAACCATCATGGGTACTCGGACGCGGCGGCCATCCAACCGAGTAAAGGGCTGAGTTTGGGTGCGCTCCGGATCGAAGGGCTGAGTCCACTCGCCTTTGAAGTAGATGGCATTGAGCAAAACCATCAAATCCTCGCGGCTGAGGCGATCCACAATGCGGTTGATCTTGCCCTGGGTGCGCTCGGCCACCCAGCCGTTGATCTGGTTCACCGTTTGCCGGGATCCCAAATTCACCCGATTCACCACCGCTTGGTAGTAGGTGGCCAAAGCCTGCAAAAACTGGGGCTGTAAGGTGAGGGTTTGATCCACCCAGAGGCCGTTGGCCATTTGCACCTGGACTGGCCCTCCTGCCGGGGATCCCTCCGCCAGCCAGCCCACCATTTGGGCATTGCTCCAGTTCAACTCATTGAGGGAAAGGTCCTGTGCCTCCAGCACCTCGGCCATTGCCGTTTGAGTCTCCCCAGAGGCGCCGTTGTAGAGCATGCTCAGGGCCAGGCGGATGCTCAAGGGGGAGAAAAAGAGGTTCTCTTGGGGCTGCTGACGGAGCAGGTGATCAAACAGTTTCAGCGCAAAGCGGCTTTGGGCTTGTTGGGCCACGGTCTTTTCCCCATACCCTTCCCCATAGGTCACCGTTGGCTCAAAGGGAATCCGCACCGGGGTTTCCTGTGAACGGGATCCCATCCCGTGAGTGGGCCAGAGGCCCAGGCTCAGTAAACCCAGCAGAGCCAGAAGAGGGATCCGGCTCACCAAGGATCGATTAAACAGGTCTTTCATAGGGCTCTCCTGGCAGAGTCTATGGCTATGCTATCGGGTCGGTTGTGGACTTCCCTTGCCCGGGGCCGCCATTCCGGCTGCGCTCAAGGTGGAAAGACGCAGGCAGCTTCCGGCAAGCAAGAATTGGCAAGGCCCTCCCAGAGGGGAACTTTCTGCATCCGGTTGGCCAAGTCGCGGCAGCAGCGTCCGGCGCGATAGGATGAAGCCTGCACAGGAGAGTGCCACATGGTTCTGTTCACGATACACGTTCCAAAAGGGTGCAGAGTCGCCTTGGGCCTGGCTCTACTGCTCCTGGGATCCGGCTTGGGATGTACTGCTGCCACGGAGAGATCTCCCGCCTCACAAACTCAGGTAACCGAAGCCATCTCTCCATCCCCCCCAGCCATAGGGCAGCCCCAGCAACTGCCGGTTGAAGCCGAAGTCACCCTTGCCGGCCAACGCTTTGAGCTAGAGGTGGCCCGCACCCCTGAGCAACAGCGCTTGGGCCTGATGTTTCGCACCGATTTGCCGCCGGATCGGGGCATGTGGTTTCCCTTTGATCCGCCCCAGCCAGCTTCTTTTTGGATGTTCAACACCCTGATCAACCTGGACATCATTTTCCTTCACCAAGGCAAGGTGGTGTACATTGCCGCCGATGTGCCCGGCTGCCCCGCCCAACCCTGCCCCACCTATGGGCCGCCTCCTTCCCAGTTGGTGGACGGTGTGCTGGAGTTTCGCGGCGGGACGGCTGCCGCTTTGGGTTTGGCCGTTGGAGATCCGGTCGAGATCCGAGAGCTTCAGCCCG
>NZ_JANSIC010000305.1:0-2154 GCF_047461955.1 Synechococcus sp. R55.7 | reverse complement strand
ATCTTATCCGTTCGAGATCTCAGCGCCGAGATCGACGGCACCCCCATTCTCAAGGGGTTGAGCCTGGAAATTCGCGCCGGAGAAATCCACGCCATCATGGGCCCCAATGGCTCTGGAAAAAGCACTTTTTCCAAGATCTTAGCCGGCCACCCTGACTACAGGGTGACGGGGGGCGAGATCCTCTACCTGGGAAAAAATCTCTTGGAGATGGAGCCAGAAGAGAGGGCTTGGGCAGGGATCTTTTTGGCATTTCAATACCCCATCGAAATCCCAGGGGTGAGCAACTTGGATTTCCTGCGCGCCGCCTACAACGCTCGCCAGAAATATCGGGATCAGCCGGAACTGGATGCTCTGGATTTTGACGACCTGGTACGGGAAAAGTTGGATATTGTCAAAATGGATCCCGTTTTTTTGGAGCGCTCTGTGAACGAGGGCTTTTCCGGCGGCGAGAAAAAGCGCAACGAGATCCTGCAAATGGCGGTGTTGGAGCCTACGCTGGCCATTTTGGACGAGACGGATTCCGGTCTGGATATCGACGCGCTGCGCATTGTGGCCCACGGCATCAACCGACTGGCCGGCCCTGAGAATGCCATGCTCTTGATCACCCACTACCAACGCTTGCTGGACTATGTTACCCCCGACTACGTGCACGTGATGGAGGGGGGTCGTATCGTCATCAGCGGGGACAAGACCTTGGCGCTGGAGCTGGAGGAACGGGGCTACGACTGGATCAAAACTCAGTTGGGCCAAGAATCAGCAGCCGCAACATCCCGGCGGGAGGAAGAGGGATGAGCGCCACCTTGCCCAAACCTTTTGCCCCAGAGAGCCGCCTATTCCTGGAGCACATCCTCGGCCAAATCCCGGAAAGGCAGGATCCCTACACCACCCTTAGGCAGCAGGCCCGCGCCCAATTGGCCGAACTGGGGATCCCGACCCCACGGGAAGAAGATTGGAAATACAGCGATCTCTCGCCGCTGCTGGCCCACGAGTTTCGCCTGGCTGTCGCGGCGGATCCGTCTCTGGATGCGGCAACCCTAGAGCCCTGGCTTTGGCCGGAAGCCAGCTATAGCCGCGCCGTGTTCGTCAACGGCTACTTTGCCCCCCAGCTTTCTGATTTGAGCGGCCTGCCCACCGCTTTGCAGGTGATCCCTTTAGCCCAAGCCCCAGGGGAGTTGCTGCAAACCCTGGCCAAGACGGATGTGTTTACGGCCCTCAACACCGCTCATCTGGGAGATGGGATCCAGATTGGCCTACAGCCCGGCCAGGAAGTTCCGTCACCGCTGCACCTGCTGTTCATAACGGTGGCTCCTGAGGGAGAGGCCGTTTTGGCCCAGCCCCGCTGCCTGCTGTCTTTGCAAGCCCACAGCTCCCTCACGCTGATCGAAGATCATGTATCCCTGGGATCCGGGATCCCCTTTGGCAACGCGGTTACGGAGATCGCCCTGGCAGAGGGATCTCGTTTGCACCATGTGATTTTGCAAAGGCAGGGATCCCCAGCCTTCCACATCAACAAGACCGCCGTGCGCCAAAGCTGCGACAGCCACTACCGCCTCCAGGCCATTCAGTGGGGATCCCAGTTTTCTCGCCACAACCTGGAGATCACCCAAGCCGGAGCCCAGGCCCACACCCAACTGCAGGGGCTAACGCTGCTGAAGGGATCCCAGCACAGCGACACCCACTCCCGCCTGGTGCATCAGGCCCCCCACGGCAGCAGCCGCCAATTGCACAAGTGCATTGTGGACGAGACGGCCCATGCGGTCTTCAGCGGACGGATTCTGGTGAGCCGAGAGGCCCAACTGACGGACGCCGCCCAGACCAACCGCAACCTGCTCCTAGGCCCCAAAGCGCGGGTCAACACCCAGCCACAACTGGAGATCTTTGCCGACAACGTCAAGTGTGCCCATGGGGCCACCGTCAGCCAACTGGAGGCGGAAGAGATCTTCTATCTGCAAAGCCGGGGTATTCCCCAAGCTGAGGCCAGGCAACTTCTCACCTGCGCTTTTGCGGCAGAAGTTCTGGAAGGGATCCCGTTGGCTCAACTTCCCGCCCTGGTGGCCCGCCAGTTGGCTGGGATCCCGTGAATCCAATCAATTCCAATAACAATAATAAGTTGTTGCTCCCCCATTACCCTCAAGAGTGACCAGACTTGGGCGT
>NZ_JANSIC010000304.1:0-2165 GCF_047461955.1 Synechococcus sp. R55.7 | reverse complement strand
CTTTCAACCAGGCCACCCTTGAAACCACTATTATGGGTCAAGGCACCCCAGCCAAATGACGAATCCTGTCCGTCTCCCTAAAATAGCGACAGATAACGGGTAATAGCGCTTTACCCTTTTCCCTAACAGCCTCCTCGAGTCCTCATGAAGCGTGTACTGGTCGTAGATGACGATCCCCTCTCCCTGAAGGTGCTGAGCCGCCACCTGACTCAGCATGGCTATCGGGTTTGTACAGGCGCTTCGGGTGTAGAAGGGTTGCGTCTGTTTGCCCAAGAGCAGCCGGATGTGGTGGTTTCAGATGTGGTGATGCCGGAAATGGACGGCTTCGAGTTTTGCCGACAGCTGCGCCAACAGCGCGGCGGCGAGCTCGTCCCCTTCATTTTTCTCTCTTCGCGGGGAGAGATCGATGACCGAGTTCAGGGCTACGAGCGGGGGGCGGATGACTACATCATCAAGCCCTTTGAACCCCTGGAGTTGGTGGCCAAAATCGAGGCCCAGATTGAACGCTCCCGCCGCACCCAATCGGAAATTTTGCGGCTAATCCAACAGCAGTCCCAGCCAAAACCCGAAGCGGACCCCCGCCCCACCCCACCCGAATTGCCTCTGACCCCTGCTGAGGAGCGGGTCTTTCGGGAAGTCATTCGCGGCTTCACCAACAAGCAAATCGGCGAGAAGCTGTTCATCAGCCCGCGCACTGTGCAAACTCACCTGACCAACATCCTCAGCAAGCTTTCTTTGGAAAATCGCTCGCAACTGGTGCGTTTTGCCTACGAACGGGGCTACACCGCCGAAGAGGAGCCGGGCCAGAAGGGATCCCTTTCAGGCCAGGTGTAGCCTCAAAACAGCACGCGGTGCTTTTCGCACCCGACAGGGGATCCGCTCCTTGCCCAAGCGGACAAATGCCTCGTAGCGATGGCAGCCGGAGAACCCATAATACTCCCCTTCCACTTCCAAAACCTCAATGGGCTCCTGTAGGCCGACTGCTTCAATGGAAGCCATCAGCGCCTGCACCTTATCCGGATCCGTTTGCCGCGGCAAAGGGCGGCGAATTTGGGCAAGGGGAATCTCGCGAATCTGCGCCATGTTGAACTTTCTCCCTAAGCAAGCTACTTAATCATACTCGTTATGACTTTGCTCTATCAAGACTGGCAGAGGGGATGGATTCTCAGGCCAGAGCATGGCAGGATAACACCATTCCTCACTGCTCTCTCCCTCAGTAGCCAACCCAGCCATGTGGCAACTCCTCAAAGCCTTATGGGGAAAGATCGCCGGCCAAGCCCCCCCTGCACCCCCCGCTGCCGCGCCACGACCACCCCTTGACAAGAGGCTGGTTCAGCAGCCCTCTCCCCGGAATGTCCCTGCTGCAGAGGCCGCCCGCAAAGAAGAAGCCCCTGAGCCCACACCAGAACATCCCGCCCCAAAAGTTGCAGTAGCTCAACGGGGTGAGGAACCTGTGGTGTGGATCCCTGCTCAGGAGAAATCCCCAGACTCTGTGGCAGTAGAATCCCCCATCGGCCCGGCTCAACCCACCTCTACCGCCAAAAGCATCAGCAGCTTCTGGGCCATGACCGACACTGGATCCCGGATTTCCTGCATTGCTGCCACCACCGACAGTGGCCGTGCGGTCAGCTCCATTGCGACTGCTAGGCTCCGCCAACCGGAATAGCGACCGGGATCCCTTTAGCTTCAGAAAAAACTTCAGGGCAAGTCAGGAATAACTCCCATCCATTTCCACCCGCTACTGCAGGGATCCCCAGGGGGCATTGGGCCGATAATGGACAGGTAGCGTTGGGGGTTCCAAGCATGCTGGAGATGATCTTTAACGGGGCCAACTGGTTTGCTTTGCCCTTTTGGGCCTTGATGATTCTGCTGCCGGGTTGGAAGGTAACCCGCAAAGTGATGGAATCGCTTTTGCCCATCGCTCTTCTGGCGGCGGTTTATTTGTATCTTTTGGTCACCGGGTTTAATGCCGATGTTCTCAAGGAATTTTCCAACCCTCAACTGTCTCTGACCAGCTTAACTGGCCTATTCAGTCAACCCTCCGTTATGGCGACGGGATGGGTCCACTACATCGTCATGGATTTGTTTGTGGGCCGCTGGATCTTCTTGGAAGGGTGGGATAAGCGAGTATGGACAACCCATTCCCTGATTTTGTGCTTGTTTGC
>NZ_JANSIC010000303.1:0-2180 GCF_047461955.1 Synechococcus sp. R55.7 | reverse complement strand
AAGCCTTTGGGCGGGAATACCGCCGGCAGATGCAGGAGTTGGAAGAACAAAGCTGGTGACATGCTCCCGCACTCATGCTGACGCAAAGCGCTCCGCGCCGCTAAAGCGAGAGAGTGCGGGCTTCTCAGTGACTCCTGTAAAGGACATTTCCTGAGCTTTGAGAACGGGATGCCCCACCGCTCTGTATTTGATGTTTATCGCCGCGTTGTGGTCTCGGCTCAGCTCTAGCCCACAATGCGGGCAAGAGTGCCATCTGTCTCGAATGGTTTTCGGTACTTTCTGACCACACTGAGAACAGTTTTGGCTTGTGCCGCTTGGATCCACTGCAATCGCCCTCAGCCCAGCTCTTTCAGCCTTGACTGCGAGAATTTGCAGGAATTGCCCCCACCCTGCATCATAGATAGACTTCGCTAGTCGGGTTCTAGCAATGCCTTCGGTGTTGAGCGCCTCATACGCAATATGCTTCCCTTTGCTTACCAGCTTCTTGGCTACTTTGTAGTGGAAATCTTTACGCTGATTGGCCACCTTGAGGTGCGCCTTGGCCACTCGCCTCAAGGCTTTCTTACGGCGGTTTGACCCTTTCTGCTTGCGGGATAAAGACCGCTGCAGCCTCTCCAGCCGCTTTTGGGCGCGGCGGTAATACTGGGGCACTGGGACGGACTCCCCTGTATCGGTCACCAAAAAGGAGTCCAGCCCCATGTCGATCCCTATCGTGTTCTCTGATGTTGGCGAATCGGGGGTTAATTCAGGGACAGACGCATCTTGCAGGCTTAATGTCACATACCACCCATCAGCCTTACGGGTGATAGTGGCAGTCTTGATAACAAACCCGTCAGGCAAAGGACGGTGTTGAATCAGTTTTACTGCTCCGATTTTGGGCAGATGAATGAACTTCCCCTGAAGGCAGTCCTGCTTCATCTGGGGAAAGGTGAAGGAACGATACCGGCCCGCCCCTTTGAATCTCGGCCTTCCTGCTCTCTTGCCGTTACGGTCGCCTTTCAGCCAGCGGTCGAATGCTTTATGCACTCGCTCTATGCAGTTTTGCAGGACTTGCGAATGGATTGCTTGGTATTCGGGGAACCTTGCTTTGGTATTCACCAAGTCCCGTTTTTGGGAGTAGAAATCAGGCCTGTCTCTCAGCTCAGGCAAATGACAGATTAAGGGGCAAGCGTTTATATCACAGCGGTTTTGCTCCCACCAGTTAAACCGCTCTGCCAACCGATAGTTGTACTGCTTGCGCAACAGCTCCAGCCATTGCTCCATCAGAACAACTTGACTGGGGGTAGGCCGCAGACGGTACTGATAGGCAGTCCTCATCTTAAGCGTGCTCAGAAACCGCTACACTGATTATAGCGCCAGTAAGGATTAGCTTGGATTATAGCGCCAGTAAGGATTAGCTTGTCGAGTGTAGGGTAGCTAAGCTCCACAATGTACTCGTAGCGTCAGTGTCGGGATACAAATACCTCTACACGGTGTATGATGGGAGCAGTTGCACAAAACGGCTTTTGCCGGAATCTGGTGCGACTACGCGGTAGGATATTCCGTGTCTGCTCGTGGAGGGTTCTTGCGAAAGCTCCCTGATGAAGCGAGAAGCCCACTCCGTACTGCCATCAGTCGGAGTCGGGAGTATGTCACCAGCCATGAAGCATGATTTCGTTTCCAGCGGCAGAGCTGTATCTGATTTGAAGGCACATTTGGTCTTAACCACCAAGTACCGTCGCAAGGTATTTACCGGCGAAATGCTGCAGCGATTACATGGATTCATGTATGACCTCTGCCAAAAGTGGGGCTGTAAACTTATTGAGTTCAACGGCGAGGCAGACCATGTTCATCTGCTGTTCCAGTACTATCCGCAGATAGATCTGTCCAAATTGGTAAACAACATCAAATCCGTCTCTAGTCGCAGGATGAGAAGCGAGTTTGCGGACTACATCAGCAAGATATACCGAAAAAATGTGCTATGGAACGAGTCTTATTTCATCGCTTCATGCGGTGGGGTAACAGTCTCGGTATTGCGCCAGTACATTGAAAACCAAGGTACTCCCGCCTCTCATCCCGACCCAAGCGCTCCGCGCCGCTAGCGCGAACGTCTTGCGGACAGAGGGCGGGGCTTCTCGGCGGTTTAGCTAAAAAAGTGTTAGGGACAGAGGGTTTTTGTTGATTGGGTTGCCGTTGGCGTT
>NZ_JANSIC010000302.1:0-2198 GCF_047461955.1 Synechococcus sp. R55.7 | reverse complement strand
CTGTGTAAGCCTTTGCCCAGAAAGTTGACCCCCAGGTAACATACCCAAACCACTCCAAAACCCAAGCTGGCCAAGAGGGCGGGGCGTCTGCCTTGCCAGCCTTTGGTGATGCGGGCGTGCAAATAGGCGGCAAAGACCAACCAGGTAATTAAAGCCCAGGTTTCTTTCGGATCCCAGCTCCAGTAGGTACCCCAGGCTTCGTTGGCCCAAACGGCGCCGGCAATAATGCCGATGGTGAGCAGGGGGAACCCCAGCCCGATCAGCCGGTAGCTGGTGTTGTCCAAGATTTCTGCCAGGCTCAGCCGTTGCCAGGGGATCCCTTCTGGGGCCGGTTGGGGAGGGAGCTCAGCCGACGAGGGGGCAGGACGGGGGGAGCGGAGGCCGGCGTAGGCCAGTTCTGAAGCCGGGGAAGGCAGGGTGGCTTCCGCCCATTCGGGATGGGTTTGGGGTTGGGGAGGGCGAAATTGCAGGCCGAGGGAGTTGCCCTTGAGATGCACTTCCTGACCGCGAGTGACGATGAGAAAGCTGATGGAGAGAAGGGATCCCACCAGCAGCGCCGCGTAGGCCAGCAACATCACAGTCACGTGCATCATCAGCCAGTTGGATTGCAAAGCCGGCACGAGGGGCTGGGCTACCTGCATATCTTCCGGCAGCACCAAGGCAGCAAAGGCTACGATCCCGGTTACAACTGGGGCAGTCATGACCCCCACCCAGCGGCTGCGGCTCCAGTGGAGGGCCAGCAGGTGCAAAGCGGTGATCCCCCAGGCCAGGAAAAACAAAGACTCGTACAGATTACTCAAGGGGAAGTAGCCTGCATCGATCCAGCGGGCCGTCAACAGGGCGGCCATCGTCAAGTTTGCCCCGATCATCCCCGCTAGGCCCAATTCGGCCAAAAGCTGCACCTGGGGAAAAGCTGCCCCACCCCAGTAGAACAGCATGGCCCCCAGAGAAATGGCAAACGCCACGTTGTTGAGCAGAGCTTGCCACTGGGCCAGATCCATGCCCGCAAGAGCTGTTATCGCCAACAGAGCCATACACGACCTCAAAAGTGTCTCCGACCCGGCTTGAGCCAGGCCAGTTGATCCCATTCTAGGGCGGGGGAAGGGATCTTCCCCAAAGGACACATGCTGGTAATGTGGGGATGGCTTGTCTGCGGCTCGGCAGGATACAAAGAGCATTGGGATGTAAGGCTCATGCAAGAACACGCGGGAAATGCCAGGTTGAGAAGGTGGGGGTTGTTGAGATGGTGGATCTGTCTGTTGACCGCCCTCGTTTTGGCCTCTTGTGGGGGATCCCCGCCTAAACCCCCGCAGGAACAGCTTCCCCAGCTAGAGCGCGTGCCGGTTCCCCCGGAGATTGCCAAGCTGGATGCCCATTTGCAGTATTGTCGCCCGCAAGTTCAGATCCTCAGCCCCAAGCCAGGTGAGGTGTTGCCAGAGCGGCAGGTAACCGTTCGCTTCGCGGTGCAAGGGTATCCGCTTTTCCAAGATCCGCAATTGGGTCTTGGCCCTCATCTGCACGTGGTGCTGGACAACCGGCCCTACATCGCCCATTACGATGCCGATGCTCCCCTCGTTTTCAAGGATTTGGAGCCGGGATCCCATACTCTGCGGGTGTTTGCCGGCAAACCCTGGCACGAGAGCTTCAAAAACTCTGAAGCCTATGCCCAGGTCAGCTTTCACGTGTTAGCTCCCACCCCCGAGTACGTGCCACAGCCGCAACTGCCCCTGCTCACCTACAACCGCCCCACAGGCAGCTACGGGGCCGAGCCAATCTTGGTGGATTTCTGGCTGGCCAATGCCCCGGTGCGGGAGAGCCTGTTGAGTGACTTGCCACGGGACTGGCGGATCCGCTACACCCTCAACGGCCAATCCGGCCTGCTGGATCGCTGGGAGTCTTTTTATCTGAAGGGCTTCAGGCCCGGTCGCAATGTGATGGTGCTGGAACTGGTGGACAGCAAAGGGGATCCCATCCGCAATGTGTTCAACAGCGCCGCCCGCGAGATCACCTACACCCCTGGCGGCCAAGATACCCTCTCCAAGCTGGTTCGGGGGGAGCTAAAAGCCGAAGAGGCCCTGGCCATCGTCCAGCCCCAGCCCACCCCTACCCCAACTCCGACACCGGAGCCCACCCCGACTCCAGAACCCACGCCCACTCCTACTCCGACGCCAACACCAACTCCGACACCCACGCCCACT
>NZ_JANSIC010000301.1:0-2210 GCF_047461955.1 Synechococcus sp. R55.7 | reverse complement strand
ATCCATGCGTAGCGTGGTAGGAATCTCCAGCCTTCAGGCCGGGGAGGATGTCAACACAGCTTGCCCTCAGGGTCAGCACAGGTGAGAATAAAAAAACAGAGAAGCCATCCTCAAGCTCATTTTTGTCTGCCTGTGAATCCTGTTCGCACCCTCTCCGCCACCAAAGCGGCCTTTTTCAGCGCCTACCCTCGCCCGATCAACGCCGTCTATCGCCGGGTGGTGGAGGAGTTGTTGGTGGAGCTGCACCTGACCACCGTCAACAGCACCTTCGTCTACGATCCGTTTTTTGCCTTGGGGCTGGTCACCCTCTACGACGGGCTGATGGAAGCCTATCACCCCCCTGAGCAGCGAGAAGCCATTTTCAACGCCCTCTGTAAGGCTCTGCACCTCAAGCCGGAGGTGTTGCGCAAGAATGCCCGCGATCTGCTGGAGTTGATGGGAAGCGGGGATCCCCGTCAAAGACTTGATCTCCTCTGTCTCAAGCCAGAGGCGGAAGATGTGGGTGGGTTGAAAGCCATTTTGGAGCGCATGACTCAGCCGCCCTACGCCTACAGCCGGGTCTTAGCTGTTGGCCTTTACACAGCCTATGAAGTTGTGGCCAAGTCCCTTTACGAAGAACCAGAAGAACGCACCCGCCGCTTTTTGGAGAATGTGGTGAGCAAGCTGCCCTTTTCAACAGAGCGGGTGAGAAAAGATCTGGAGCTCTATCGCAGCAGTTTGGATCGCATGAAGCAGGCGCGGGCTGTGGTCGAGGAGATGGTAAAAGCCGCCCGGCGTCAGCAGGAACGCCGCCAATCGGCCGCCTCTTTGCCCGAGACTTCCCTCGGCGACCCAAGCAAGCCTGGCAGCTAAACCCCGGCCCTAAGCCAGATACTGAGCCCAAGTTTCCACCACCTCGGGGGATCCATACCAGCGCCGTCCACCCCGACCGGAATGGTAGCAGTTGGGCAGAGTGAGGTTAACAGCCCCCTGCAGGTGGGCAGCCTCGATGGGGGTAATGCCATCGCCCCACAATTCCCCCTGTCCAGCCGTGAGCCAATAGCTGTTGTAGGCCAGCCAAGCCAGATAATGCTCCTGTCGCCACAGGGATCCCAGACTCAACCTCTGCCCCTGGATGACCCTGCCCGCCACGCACACATATTTGACCTCGGGCCAAAAGGCCCCCGGATAGTGGGTGTTGACAAAGTCCAAATTGCGCTTCGTCCAGCGCTCCCGGCTGGTGTGGGGGGATCCCAAGCTAATCAGCGCAGCGACCTGCTCCCGCCCCTGCCACACCTGTCCCCCATAGGGCACGGATCCCAGGTAGATGCGGGCAATCCAGCCGCCGGCGGAGTGGGCCACCAGGTTAACTCGGTCAACCCCAAACTCAGCGCAGGTCTTTTGGATGGTCTCTCGAAGGGCCCACAGGATGGGAGTGACAGGCCTTCCCCCCAGCGTGGGAAACCAACTGCGCACCTGCAACGGCACCACCCGTGCCGCATAGCCGCGGGCTTCCAGCTCTTGGCGCAGGGGCTCATACTCCGACGCACCCGCCAGATAACCGGGCAAAATCACCACAGGGGCCATACGCTAGCGGGGATACCAGAACATGCCTTTGATCCCCTCAGGGTCGGCGGTGAAGCCCAGCCGTTCGTAAAAGCTGACCACTCCCTGATCGGCAAAAAGGGTGATGTTGCTGATGTCTCGGGCGCGCAGCTCGTGGATCACCTTTTCCATCAGCCGCTTGCCCAGACCCCTACCCTGGAAATCGGGATGAACCACCACATCCCAAATGGTGGCATTGAAAGCGTGGTCGGACGTTGCCCGGGCAAAGCCGATGAGGCGACGGTAGCTGCCCCGCTGCTGCCACATCGACACCACCAAAAAGCTGTGCTGCAGGGCTTTTCTCACCTTGTGAATGGGGCGACGCGACCACCCCACCGCATCGCAGAGCTCCTCTAGCTCGTACAGATCCAAGTTGGGATCCAAGCTGAAGAGGATTGTCTCCCCTCGTACCACCACCGTTTCCTGGCGACGGTCGGCCCTAGCTGTTTGCGCCGGCTCTTTGGTTGTAGCAGCTCCTGCTGACCCGAACAGGCCCTTCCAAAAACTCATGTGAATCGCTGCCGAGTGAAAGCTCACCCCTACTTTGGGTGAGCGTGTCCTCAGTATAGCCAGGATCGGTGGCGGAATTGTTTCCAATTTCTAGGGATCCCCCCGAAGGGGGAACT
>NZ_JANSIC010000300.1:0-2218 GCF_047461955.1 Synechococcus sp. R55.7 | reverse complement strand
CTCTACGATTGCGGCAGCCGCACGTCCATCACGGTGCCGCGCAAGTTGTAGCCAAAGGTCTCTAGCTCTAGGGGAACACCGATTTTGACGCGATTGTTGCCCAGGACGATGCCATTCTCGGTGCGCTGGCCCCGCCCCCGCAAGGTAAACACCAGATCGAGGCGATAGGCTTCGGGATCGGGCAAGTTCTGCACCCGCCCATCGGGGAAAACCACTGGCACCGTGCGGCTGACATTTTCCACTCGCACCACCTCCACCTGGCCGTAGGGCTGGTTGCGGATGATCAGGTCAGCCTTCTGCCCCGCCTGAAAAGGTTCCATAGAGCGGCTGCTGACCCCGCGCACAATCATGTCCACTTCCACCGGCAGCGTGGGGCCACCTCCCACCTGGACGACACTGCCCGCCTGCCGACCCGGAAAGAACAAGACGGCGACAATGGCCACCACCACAATTGCCAGAGCTCCCAGATCCAAGAGGCTGACCTTTCCCAAAAGCCGCCCCTGCTCGTCAATGAGCCGCATATCACCTCTCCTCGCACACCCTGTCTTGATTCTAGGCAGGTTTGTTCTCCAAGTGGCTTTCTCGCCCTAAGGGATCCAGGCTAGGGCGCTGCTGCCCAGCGGTAGGCGGCGTTCCCGCCAGCGGTGCGAACCACTTTGTCCATCAGGAATGGGCAGCCCGTCCTGCAAATCCACCAACCACACTTGCGAGGCCATGATGGCTTGCCCGCTACGGCTAAGGGGAGCCGAGGGATCCGGGATCCCTGGGAACGGTTCCAAGAGCGTGTAGGCCAGCATGCGTCCATCCGGGGAAATGCTGAAGTCCAGATCGACGGGATAGGTGGCTCGAACCACCTCTATGGCGTTGCCTGCTTCAGTGCCGAGCGTTATCGCCAGCAGGCGGGGCGACTCGGTGTAGCTGGGGGAGTCCATCGCGACCTCGCCAACAGAATCATGCTCCGCACCGCTAACGTGAGAGACCTCACTGACCAAGGCGTAGAAGATGGGCGCCCGAGGGGAAAAAGCCCCTTTCAGGATGGATCCCTGGGTTCTCAAAATCTCCTCGCTGTTGCCGGTATTGCTGACGATGGAGAGGCTGCGGGTGTAGTCGGGATTGAAGCGCAGCAAAGCCCCGAAAGCCCCATCGGGGCGGATGGCTAAGGTTTGGCCGAACTGGGCTAGAAAGCTCTCCGCTGCCGCCCGTGGATGCAAGGGTACGATCCCCACCCCCTGTCCCTGCGAGATGAGCAGGCTGCTCTCATCGGGGCTAATGAAAAAATCTCCCCCCACCGCCGTATCCAGCTCTAGACGTTCAAAGGGATCCCGGCTTGTTTTCTGGATCCACAGCTCCGTCTGGACGGCAGCCATGGGATCCCGTTGCAGCGGGATCCGCTCTGCCACCACCAATTCCCCCGTCGGCGAGACTTGGAAGCGCAGGTTTTGGTAACCCTGATGATCCAGCAGCAACTGCGAAGACTGATCCTCCAGATCCAGTCGGTACAGATCCTGGTGCTGTGGGTTGGTGGCCGTGGCGAAATAGTACACGAAGCGGCCATCGGCACTGGGCTGCATTTGGGTTACCTTGACCCCAGCCGGAGTCAGCAGGGTAGTGGATCCCGTCTCCAGGTTGAACAGAAACAGTCGCCCTCGCTGGGCAGGTTCGGTGCTGATCCCCAGCAACTGCCGATCCGGCGTGCGGAATTCCCCCTCAAAGGGCTGGGCCATGGGCTGGCCCCGTTCATCCACGGCTGCCTGCAGGCGCACCCGGTAGGTCTGGCCGTAAGGGGCTGGTTCTGTCAGCGTCCAAAAAAAGCGGCGACCCAGCTTGCGCATTCGGCCTGGCAGAGGGGGCTGGATCTCCAAATGCTCTTCAACACTGACGGGATCCATCGGGCGGTTGAAGGTGAGCACCATCTGCACTTCTTGCGCCCCCACCCGTTGCTGTTGCCAGTTAAAGTCCCGCACGTAAGGAGCTGTGTGGTTGCCCAACACCACCAGGATCACCCCGATGGCCAGGTTGCAGAGGGTGATCCCGGCCACCCAGCGATCCAGAGGCTGTGGGAACCACCGCGTCAGGGTTGCGCGCCAGTAAGATCCCGACCGGGCAGACATCTGACTCATAGGTTACAAACAACAGACAGGTATGGGCAGCCAGAACTTGGGGAGCTGCCTATTGCAGCATCAAAAAAAGAAAGTCTTCTAGGTTGGTTAGGAAGGTC
>NZ_JANSIC010000299.1:0-2222 GCF_047461955.1 Synechococcus sp. R55.7 | reverse complement strand
TCAGCGCCCTCCCCCCTAGTCTTTCTCCCAAGGGGCGAGGGGAGATCAGAAAAGGTTGGAATCAAAACTTTGCCCCACCTGTTCTAGGGATCGCCAACAGGGATTCACAAAATCAATAACCCCGCATCGGCTCCGCCTCTGGCTCCAATTCCGGATCTATGAAGTTGGACGGATCGTAGAGGAAGCGGTTGACCTCGTCCTCAATGCGATAGATCTCGAAGGGCTCCAATTGTTTGCCAGTTCGCAAGGCCAGCAGGTAGCCATCCACCAGCAGACGTAGCTCATCGGTGCGCCGGTAGCCCCGCTGCCAGGTATCCACCAGAGCATCGGTCAAAGCCTGATAGTGCCGGATCAACTTTGGGTCTTGCAACATGGTGTTCCCTTGCCCTGCCTGTTTCTATCCTAACGTTTGGTGTCTCTTTGTAAGCGGGGATTGCGAACGGGATCCCGAAGCTTGGTCTCTTCTTGGCTTCAAGCCATGGGCAGGTGCAGCCGCGAAGGCGTCTCGCCACCGCTGCGGAGAGTGATGGTGAGAATGCGGGCCTCAATCAGCCGCTCTTCCCGCATTCCCGTGCCTGTGTTGACAGGATAGGCCGGAAAACAAGCCGCGCTAAGGCTGAGGCGCAGAGCATGACCGCAAGGAATGCGAATACAGGTGGGCTGACAGGGAATCAGAATGGGGGTACTGGGCTGGGGATCCCGTAGGCGACAATAGCCTTGGGAAAAGTTATACACCTGCCCATCGGGCCTTACCACCGAGAGCACAGCGCAAAGATCGAAACTGGGGCTGTCGGCCTCCGCGTACACCTCCACAGCAATGTCCCCGACCAGAACCAGCTCGGCTTGCAGCGGCGGAGTGGTATAGGTCAGGACATCGGTGCGGCAGTCGAGGGCGGAGCGCTCTTGCGGCCCGGCAGGCTGAACTAGGTGGCCCCCCAAGGCCGGCACCGGTCGCCAGGGATCGTGAACAAAGGTATCCGATTGTTGCGTCGGCGAGGGTTCAGGGCGAAGGGATCCCTCTGCTTCTGAAAGGGCAGCCAAGCCGGTGCTGTGTAGGTAAAAAGCTTTTGGCTCAGGGGTAGGCCAAGCATCAAAGCCGCGCCAGCGGTTGGATCCCATCTCGAACAGGCGTACCGGCGGCTCCTGGAGGATCCCTGTATCTTTGCCTTTGAGGAACTGGTCAAACCAGCGCACCTGCAGCCGATCGATGGGGCTGACAGCCTCTGGGCCAAAGTCCAACGCCCCCACTTTGCGCCCCCAAGGGAGATGGATCCAAGGGCCGATGATCAGGTATTGAGGGTTCTGGCTGCGGGCGCTCATTTCCTTGTAGAGGCGCAGGCTACCACTCAGGTAGCTGTCAAACCAGCCGGCAATGTGTAGCATCGGCAGATCCACCACCTCTAGACGGGGAGAGAGCTTGCGCCAGTATTCATCCGGCTCGCTGTGCTCCAGCCAGTCGAAGTAATAGGACTGGGGGGCATACTGCTGCAACACCCCCGGCTTGAGGGGGATAGGGTCGTAGAGGGGGAGATTGCGGGCAGCTTTCAAAAGCGCTTGGTAGGCATTGGCATCCCCCCTGAGACGCGCCCCTTCGGTCTCCAGTTGCAAGGCCCAACTGAGGTTGTTGTAGAAGGCAAAGGCCCCCCCTGGGTAAGCGGCATCGGCATAGAGATCGTAAGGCAGCATCGCCGGGCAGATGGCCTTCAAGGCGCTGGGACGGGTAGAAGCCGCATACAGCTGGGTCATGCCCTGATAAGAGAAGCCGTACATGCCCACTACGCCGTTGCTCCCCGGCAAGGCAGCCGCCCAATTGACGGCGTCAAACCCGTCTTCCACCTCATGGCGGAAAGGGTAGAAGGATCCCTTGGAAGTTCCCCGTCCGCGCACATCCTGGATGACCACAATGTACCCCTGGGCCGCATACCACCTGGGATGGGCATACACCACCGTCGAGGCAATGGCCCGCCCATAGGGCTGCCGCATCAGCAAAACCGGGTAGCTCCCCTCCCCTTGCGGGCGATAGACATCCGCGTCCAGTTGGATCCCGTCGCGGGTGAACATGGAAACAGTTTCGCGGGGGCGAACGGGCAACATGGCCTGGGTTGGGCTAGCGGATCTTGCCAAAGGGATACCAACCAAGGACAACCTAAGGGATCCCTGGGTGGATTCTTCCTAAGATAAAACAGAAGCCCTTATGAGAGGGAGAAACTCCCACCAGAGTT
>NZ_JANSIC010000298.1:0-2224 GCF_047461955.1 Synechococcus sp. R55.7 | reverse complement strand
CTCCCATCAACCCAGGGCTTTGTGAGCAATTGTACAAAGCCTAGATATCCTGGCAGCCTCCTTCTGTTTAGTCTGATACAGATGCTCCGGAGAGTGGATGCCCCAGTCAACTCCCCAGGCTCCTACGTCAGCTTGCCAGTTGAGTGTCGGGCCCGGTATTTGGCCCCCGGAGTACCGGAGAGTGCTGGGTTCTCTATGAATGCAAAATGAATGCAAAGGCCGAGAATTACGGCCCATCAAGAAATTAAGGGGCACAGCAGCAACACTTCTCTGGGAGAGGGGCTGGGGCTGATGGTCTGTTGAGAACGGGCTTGGAGTGGATGCACCTGAACTGGATGGATCCAATCCTAACTTGGGACTCTCGAATCGATTACTTGTTGAGAAAGTCCCCCAGATTGAGGATGGTGTTTTGCTCGCTGACGATGGCTTGGATGTCGTCGGGCAAGTTGCGGACATACTCGAGCTGGATGACGTTCGGGTTGCTGCGCAGCGCTTCCCCTTTGAGGGCGATGGCTTGGGCCTCACCGCTGGCTTTGACAATCATTCGTTGTTTGATGAGTTGAGCCTGCTCTACGCGAAACACTTCTCTTTGCTTCTCTTGCTCGGCAATTTGTTTGGCTTCGATGGCCGACTGAAACTCTTTGGAAAATTCCACATTGCGCAAGAGCAAGCTCTGCAGCACCAGCCCTTCTGGCTGCATTAGGCGAGAGAGCTCAGCGGCAATTTGTTCTTGGATTTCAGCTCGTTGCTCAGAATAAACGCCAATGGCCGAATAGCGGGCGATAACATTGCGCACCACGGCTTGGGAGGCGGGGCGAATAATTTTGTTCAGGTAATCGGGGCCTACATTGCGATGGATTTCGGGAACCCGATCCGGATCCAGGCGATAGCGCACCGAAACATCCAGATCCACCCGTTGCCCATCGGCAGTGAGAGCGGTGAGGGTATCGTCGGCTTTGACGCTGCGCTCTTCACTTCGGCTGGTCATGTTGTAGGTTTGGGTGCGCACATCGTAAAGGGTGGGGAACTGCAGCACCGGAATCAGCAGATGGATCCCCTCGCGGCGGGGAGTCATTTCCACTCCCGTGAGGCGGTTGAAGATGACGGCTTCGTAGCCGGGTTGGACAACCAGCAGACAACGGGGCAGGAGGGTCAGCAGCGCCAAAAGCAGGCCCAGCAGAGGCAGAAAGCGCGAAGTCTTGCGGTCAAGACTAAATGGTCTAGGGCGTCGCATGCGCATGGGCAAGGGCTCCGGGATCCAAGAGCTTTTTTATCTTAAGGGGTGTGCTGGCTAGCTCAGCACCCAGCGCTGCAGGGCAATGCCCAGCAGCAGGCCAAGGCCGCCGAAGCGTACCACCTGCCAAAAGGTAGCGGGGACAGGATTAAACACCTCTAGCACATAAGCCTGCAGGCGTTGCTCCAGTTGACTGGCTTCAGCTTGGATTTCGGCCCATTGTTCAGGGGAAAGCTGGGCTATGCGCTCCAATTCTCTGAGGTCGGCAAGACGAGCCTGGAGACTCTGGAGTTTTTCCTGCAGAGCCTCGAGAGGATCAAAGGGATCGGGATTGGCCGTCACGGCTGGGCTTTTGTGGGGGGGTAGGCTTGGGGAGAACGGGATCCGGCAAATCCGGTTTGGATCTCGTTGAAGGGTTTGGCTTTGATCAGCCCTGGGGGAACGGGATCCAACTTGAAGAGGGCGCGAATAGCGTTTTCCACCTCGGTGATGGGGCGGTTGCCGACGGATTGATAGACGATATTTCCCTCTGGGTCGAAGAGGAGGGTTTGAGGCACTTGTCCGGTGTAGTATTGGCCGCGCTCGTCGCCGGGCAGGAGGGAATCGACGGAATAGGGGATGAAATAGACCCCCAGCCCGTAGCGAACCTGCAGGTTGGCAATGGTGGCGGCGTATTTTTTGCAATCGCTACTGTCATCGATGTAATACACGAGGAGGGCCGGGATCCCTTGCTCTTTCGCCTGCTTCAAGGAAACGCGGGGGGGGATCATGCCGCCATTGGCCCCGTAGAGGGCAAAGATGTTGCCATCGTAACGGTCGTCGTTGAGCAGGGCGCTGGCGGGAGGGGAAAACCAACCTGTCAAAGCGATGAGCAGAGCCACCAGGAAGATACGAAGCAACAGCATGATCTCATCCTCTTCTGAGAAGGGATCCTCGGCGATCCAACAGCATGATCTCATCCTCTTCTGAGAAGGGATCCTCGGCGATCCA
>NZ_JANSIC010000297.1:0-2381 GCF_047461955.1 Synechococcus sp. R55.7 | reverse complement strand
CTGAACCGAGCTTGGGGAAAGTGCCTGGGTGAACCCTCTCCCCCTCTCCGCAACTTTATAGGTACGGTCAGAGATTTCTGCTCCGCGTGCAGTCTACACCATCCCCCGCCCCCCACAGGGTGGGGATTTTTGTCTCTCGGTAGCAGTGATGTCGCCATCTTTTAAACCCAGAGATGAATCCGAAGCTTGGCCTGATACGTAACTTATTTGGCCTGTTCTCTGACCGAGGAGCTTTTTCCATGTTGTTGATCGGTTTTGCCCTTCGGCCTCGTTCAATTTTCGAGGTTTTTTGCGGCTTTTGCCTGGTTGCTGTCTTGTTTCTCAGCGGTTAAGGAAGCTTTACAAATCTCACAACCCCACTTCTACCCATTGCTAACTTTGGCCCTGGACATATTCACATTGCTCAGCCGCAGCCAGGACAATCTTTCGCCCAGGCCACAGGGCCGGTGGTCTTTGTCTTGAACATGTTGCCGAATCCAGGCAATCAGTCGGGGAATTTCCGACTGGAAGCCAACCTCACCCCTGAGCAAGTCTCCAGCTTTTTGGCCGGAGCTTACTACATCAACATTCACACGCAGGCCAACCCGCCGGGCGAGTTGCGAGCCCAGGTGGTTTTCCCTCGCTAAGGTTTGATCCAGTACCCCATCTGGGATCCCCGCAGGTGAGGGGATCCCTAATTTTTGCGGACGGATTGGCTGTTCTGTGAACTCCCCCACGGTCAGTCGTGCCGGCAGGACAGAGTTTCTGTGTAGCTCCTGGCCAGCAGCTTTCGGTAGTCCTGGAGCTGGCCTGCCAGTCCCCTTTACAGAGCGAGCTGTAGGCTTCACCTCTGGGCTAGCTGTGGAGCGCCAAGGGAATAACTACACAGGTTGTTGCCCACCTACAATGGCCCGACAGCGAATGTAGGGGCCGCCCGCATCCACCTTGGCCGGTTGACCCTTGCCACAATGGCCGGATCCCAAGTCCCACAGGAAGTCCCGCGAGACGGCATCCACCGATTGCAGCACCTCAAAAGCATTGCCGGTGATGGTGACACCGCGCAGCAACTCCGCCAGCTTGCCATCGCGAATGCGGTAGGCCCGCTCTACCCCAAACATAAACTCGCCCGTGGAGTCCGCCTGCCCGTTCCTGGCCCCATCCAGGAAGTAGCCATCGGGAGTGCTGGCGATGATTTCCTCTAGCGTTTGGGATCCGGGTTCAATGAAGGTGTTGCGCATGCGGATCAAAGGCTCATCGGCATATTCCCAGGCGCGGGCATTGCCGGTGGGCTCTACGCCAAAGTGGGCAGCAGTTTCGCGGTTGTGGAGATAGCTGACCAGAATGCCGTTTTGGATGATGGTGGTGCTTTGGGTAGGAACGCCCTCGTCGTCCACAGGAAGGGTTCCCCCTGCCCCCGGCATAAACTCTGAATGGCCGGAGTCTTTGAGGGTAACCCAGTCGCTGGCCACCCGCTGCCCCAGCTTGCCGGCAGCCACAGAACCCGCCAGAACAAAATCCGCCTCGACCGTGTGGCCAATGGCCTCGTGCACCAACAGCCCCACGATGGAAGGCGACAGAATAACCGTGGCCCATCCCCCTTCTGCGTAGCCTGCGGACAATAAATCAACCGCGGTAGCAGCCGCCTTTTCCGCCATCTGCAAGGGATGCGAGCGGAACAGGCAATCCCATCCCCCTGTTACCCCAATGGCCTCGGAGCCACTGCTGAGCTGGCCGGCAGCTTCGGCCACCGCCTGAACTCGCAGCTCGGGGCGCACCAGACGAAAGGCCACATCCGCCCCATCGGTGGTGACGATGGCTTTTTCCTCGTAAATCTCGTTGTAGGTGCAACTGGCGGAGCTAATTTGGCGAGAGGCCTGCCGGGCCTGCGCCTCGGTTTCCAAAGCCAACTGGATCTTCGCCTCCAGCGGTTTGTTCAACACCTCCTCCACACCGGGCTCGCAGAACTCCCCTTGGGCCAGCCGCACACTGGGCAGGGATCCCAGCTTTTGTTTGCGGTAGTCGGCGCTGGCTTGGGCGGCACGGCGAGCTTCAGCGATGGCCTCCCGAATGGCAGCCGGCGAGGGATCCCCGGTGGCAGCAAAGCCCCAAGTGCCGGCCTCCAACACCCGCACCCCCACTCCGGAACGGCGACGAACCGCGGTGCGCTCAAGGCGGCCCTTCTCGGCAGTGATGCTGCGGAACACCTTGCTGTGGTAGCGCAGTTCCACAAAGCCAGAGCAGTCCCGAAGGATGTCGCGCAGAAGGTCTCGCATAGCAACAGGGAGATGGGTGTAGTCCTCAGTCCAGCATAGCCCGATCCTGGAAAGTCGATGAGCTGCCACGCCGAGTAAACTACCCGACACCCGCGCTATGCGCAGGGTGCGAGCTTTATCCCAATCCCT
>NZ_JANSIC010000296.1:0-2422 GCF_047461955.1 Synechococcus sp. R55.7 | reverse complement strand
CTAGAGAGATGATCCTAATCGATCCCTGAGCCCCAGCTTGAGAGAAACTATCCCCCAGCCCTGTCCAGAAGGGGATCCTGCCGCCCACAGGGGATCCCGTCTTCGAGAGGCGTCCAGCCCGGCTGCCAAAGATCCCGGTTCTTCAGGGTGGCCGCGTTGACCCAGAGGCGCACCTGGGGATCGCAGACGGCTCTGAGCTCGGCAAACACCAGCCCTCCTTCCCCTTGTTGGCGAGCGGTGACCTGAAAATGTCGCCAACCCAGAACAGGCTGAACGGAAGTCCATTTGGAGCCGAGGAGGTGCGGGAAAGGCTGTTTCCGACGGGGTTTGTTGCGAGCCACGGGACGGAGGGTGCGAGCGGGTAAGGGATGAAAGGGACCCAGCTTTCCGGCCATCCCTGAGGACGGCAGCGGGGATCGAGGGGAGCGGCAAAGCCAGCCGAGATCCTGAGTTTCCCTCAGATCCGCCTGTGATCGGTATGTGTGATCGGTATGATCGAGGGGATCCCTTTCCACTCCAGCCTATCCAACCATGGAGCAGCACCGGCAACGGCTTCAGTTCTCTTTCTGGCAGGCAGTCTTGAAGGGGGGCCTTCTGTTTCTGATCCTGGCTGGCCTAATCTTGGGAACAGGCCTGCCCTTGGGAGCGGCAACCGGCCCCACTTTGTCCGGCAAACTTACGGGGCCAGAGTGGCGACAAGCAGACCCGGAGGCCAAGCAGGACTTTTGTCGCAAAGCCTTTCAAGCGTTTCGCGCCTCTCCTTCCCAAAGCTATATCATCAGCTCCAATGTGCAGGCTTTGACCCCAGAAGGTTTGTGTCGGCGCTTGGATCAGTTTTATCAGTATGCCGTCAACGACGAGATCCCCATCAACCAGGCGGCCAATATTGCCCCATTGCTGTTTTCAGACTTACCCCTGGAGCAGCCTTGATCCCATGTGGATCGCTTGTCCTGCCGAGGACATAATGACTTTCTCTTAGTGAGGATCCCAGCCTGGCTGTGACAGGTTGGCCGGATTCAGACAGGTGTGGGCAAGGGTTCCGGGGGTGCAGGGAAAGGGAGCTGCTGCAGTTGGGGTTGGTGGGGGCGGATCCCCATTGCTTGGCGCATCAAAGCAGGCTTGAGCAGCGGCAAAACCTCCAGTCCCCACAGGCCCAGGCGACGCAAGACCAGCAACGGCCAGCTTCGGTTGGAAAAGAGGCGATTGGCAGCATCGGTTGCAAAAAGAACCAGCGCGTTTTCTGGGCGGCGACAGCGCTCGTAGGCTTTTAACAAAGCCGGATCGCCGGGATCCCGGCCCGCCATTTTGGCTTCGATCAACAGGGCAGCCAAGGCCGCCACATCCCGCATGCCCAGATTCGCTCCCTGCCCCCCCAGCGGATGGGTGGTATGGGCAGCATCCCCCACCAAAGCCAGCCGGGATCCGATGTAGGTTTGGGCATGGGCCCGCTGTGGCTCATAACAGGCTCTGGGAGAGGCGGCCAGCAAGGCTCCCAACTGGGATCCAAACCAAGGCCGGATGGCCTGCAGAAACTCAGCCTCAGATAAGCCCATCAGCCAATCTCGATCCGCTTGGCGAACTGTCCAGACGACGCAACTGCGATGGGGATCGGAGGTGGGCAAAATGGCGAAGGGACCGCTGACCTGAAAGCGCTCGTAGGCCACCTGCCGGTGAGGATGCTCATGGGTGAGGGTGGAAACGATGCACACCTGCCCATAGCCCCAGCGGGATAACGGGATCCCAGCCTGTTCCCGCAGCCGCGAACGGGCCCCATCTGCAATCACCAGCAGAGCAGCCCGCAGGGTTTGCCGGGATCCCTCCTGGGCCAGCTCTACCCGAATGTGATCTGCTGCAGGGGAGAAACTTTGCACCTGAGCAGGGCTGAAAAGGGTTACCGAAGGGCACTCGCGAATGCGCTGCAACAGGGCCTTTTGGGTGATTTGATTTTCCACGACGTAGCCCAGGGCCGGCGCTTGGAGCATCTCACGGCGCAGCTGAGCCACCCAGGGGCTTTCCCCATCAGAGACCTGAATGCGGTGAATGGGAGAAACTCCCCAGGCCTCCATGAGGGGCCACACCCCAATTCGCTGCAGAATGCGGGCTGTCCCCAGAGCCAAAGCGCTGGCTCGGCCATCCGCCCCCACCCCCTGCGAGAGATCCCGCCCCTCGATCAGCCCGACGCGGATCCCGGCCTGGCCCAAAGCGGCTGCTAAGGTGGATCCCACCATCCCAGCTCCGGCAATCACCACCTCGAAGTCCAGTCGCCTTGGCTTGGCTGCTGTCGGAGCAATGGCTAGGGGAGCAGCGGAAGTGGGCAAAAGGCTCATGGACACTCACGGCAAGTGGGCTCAACCTCCATTCTAAGGTTCCTGCACCTGGCAGGCCGCCGAGGATCAAGCAGTAAATTGGGTCAAAGTGCTAC
>NZ_JANSIC010000295.1:0-2426 GCF_047461955.1 Synechococcus sp. R55.7 | reverse complement strand
GCGTTCCCCTTGGGCGGCGCTCCGTCGCCTATCGGGCATCGCCATCTGGCAAGCGGCATTCCTCTCTCGGCCATACGCTACAGCCCCAGCTCAAAGCCCGCATTGTGCGGAAAGGGCTGTGTCGAGAAATTCCCGGATCAGGGGCAGCACCTGTTCCCCATGCAAGGCAGGGATGGCGTGGCCGGCCCCGGCCAGGATCTTGAGCTGAGCCCCAGGGATCCCTTCGGCATAGGTTTGGCAGTGCCAGAGGGGAATGGTGTCGTCCTGTTCGGCGGCGATCACCAGGGTGGGGGCCTGAATGTAGTTGAGATAACGTTCAACCGTATCGACAGCAGCTTGTGGGCGCAGACGTTGTCGGAGAAATTGCCGAGCGACCGGCTGCTGACGCAGGGATCCCCGCAACCACAAGAGCTGGGCCAGCTTGTCTTCCCAATGCCACCAGCGGGCCAGCGGAGCGATCGCCCGCAACAGCCAATCCACCCAAGCGCTTTCCCAGAGCAAGGGCCGCAAATGGTTGTAGCGTCTCACAAAGCTGTCGTCGCGGATCCCGGCAGGAGCCAACAAGACCAATCCCCGCAGCGGATACCGTACTGCATAGGCCGCTGCCACCCATCCCCCAAAGGAATGGCCCACCAAAACCGGAGCAGCTAGGCCCAGCCTTTGGACAAATCCGCGCACAAACTCCACTTCTGCAGCGATGTCGTAGTGCAAGGCCGGTTGGCCGGACTGCCCGAACCCCAGTAAATCCAAGGCAATGCAGCGATATTCGTCTCCCAACCCTTGCATCAGCGGCCACCAGTTGGCGTGAGTGGCCATAAAGCCATGCAGAAACAGCAGTGGGATCCCTTTTCCCCAGTCTCGATAGGCAGCCCAGCAGGACTCTGCCCCTGCGATGTTCAACCCTTCCAATTTCACCCTGTGCAGCGGGATCTCTTGAACGCGGGCCTGTAACTCCGCCAAGCGCTGGGCCAGGGGGAGTCGTTCCAACAGCGTTTGCCTGGTCATCGGCTTGGGGTCAGTAGACACAGACAGATTCAGCAGATGCAGTTTCTTCCGGAGCAGCATTGGCTACAGCGAATGCACCTATACGGAAATATCTCTCGTATCTCTTTGAACAGGGATCCTGCTCAATCCACCGGAATCTACCTGGGATCCCATCAACTCGGAAAAGGCCGTAACGCATCGCAACTTAGCCGATCAACTGCAAATGGGGCGGGGGAGTTTTCAGCCAGTCTTGGCGGGTCAGCAGCCCTTGGAGGAAGCGGGTGGCTGCCTGCGATTGATAGCGCTCCGGGTTAAAAGCCAGCCAGAGGGTACGCCGTATCTGTAGCCCTTCCACCGCCAGCTTCCGGAACCGCCCCTGTTCCACATCGGATCCCACTGCCACCATGGACAGAAAGGCCACCCCCAACCCCGCCTGGACGGCATTTTTGATCGCCTCAATCGAGCTGAGCTCCAGCCGCACGTTCAATTGGGCCGGGTTAATGCCGTGGCGATTCAGTACCCGATCGATGGTTTGCCGGGTGGACGACTGGGGATCCAAGGTGATGAAGGGCAAAGCCAGCAGATCCACAAGCGCAGGAGAGTCGATGGCACACCCGGGAGCACCGACCAACACATATTCATCTTCCGCCAGAGCCATCACCTTCAAGTGCCGCTGCAGCTCAAAGGGGATCTCCCCGCCAACAATGGCCACGTCCAACTGGCCGTCCACCAACTTCTGGGCAATTCGCCGCGTGGATTGCACCAAGAGCTGTACGGAAATTTGTGGATAGCGGCGGTGATATTGGGCGATCAAAGAAGGCATGACATAGGTGCCCACCGTTTGGCTGGCCCCCAAAACCAGATGCCCCCGCTCCATTTCTTGCAAATCCGCCAGCGCCTCGATGGTTTCACGGCACAGCTTGAGGATGCGCTCGCTGTACTGCAGCAGCACTTTCCCGGCATCCGTCAACTCCACCTTGCGCCCACTGCGGTCGAACAGCACCACTCCCAACTGTCGCTCCAAGTTCTGCACTTGCAAGCTGACGGCAGGCTGGGAGACAAACAGGCTATCGGCAGCACGGCGAAAACTACCCTGCTGGGCAATTGCCCGCACGATGAGGAGCTGATCTAGAGTAAACGGCAACTCATCCGCCATAGGGAACTCCAAACCCCACAGTGGGATCCCTTACGTTTCCCTGAAAAGCTGGGCAGCCCGCGTTTGGAAACCCACACGAGATCATCATAAACAAGGGAGAAATCCCAAGAGAGCAGCTCAACCCTTTCCCGGCAGCTCGGCTCTGGGGGGTGACCAGCCAAGAGTGGAGAGGAGAGCTCAGAATCTTCGGGCTGTTGCTCTGCCATTCGGAGCAGCTATGCCCACAATACCTACCTGATACATTTACGCTGAACACTGCTGAACATCACTGTTCAACTATGCAGCG
>NZ_JANSIC010000294.1:0-2426 GCF_047461955.1 Synechococcus sp. R55.7 | reverse complement strand
CAGCTTTGTTCTTCCAACTCCTGCATCTGCCGGCGGTATTCCCGCCCAAAGGCTTGCAGCAACCCTTCTGCATGGGAAAGAGGCCCTGCTTCATAGGCACGGGATCCCACCCCTTGCTGGGTGAGCTCGCACAGGTGCCAATCCTGTCGATTGGTGCGATCCCACAATTCCACCACCTCGCTGGGATCAAAACCATCCAGCGCCAAGGTCTCCGGCTCAAACAGCCAATCGCAGACAACCCGCGTCCGGTCGGATCCCTGGGGCCACAGAGTGTGGGTCATGACATAGTCCGGCTGCAGGCTCAAGAATAGATTGGGCATAAGGGTGTAGTAGTAGGCCCGCCGTTGGTTCTCGCCTCGCACGGTGGAGATCAGGGGCAAGCTGCGTTGGCCACTCATGTTTAGGCTGGTCACATCTGGATTGAGCAACATGTAGCCGCCCAAAAAGGGGCCTTCCATCAAGTCGTTGCGACCACTGCGAGCCGGCGAAAGGCGGGCCAATTCTGGGTGAATGAGCGGGCAGTGGTAGCACTCAGAGTAGTTTTCAAACAGCAATTTCCAATTGGCTTGAACGTGGTATTCAATACGATGGCCTCGCCGCAGAGCGGACAGGTTCCACTCTCGGAAACGACCTTGCAATGGGGCAAAAACCTCATCGAAGGGCTGAGGATTGCGGCTGAGGTTGACCCAGACGAAGCCTTCCCATTCTGCCAAGGCAGCGGAGTGGAGGGGATAATCTTCACGGCGAAAGTCTTCCACCTCGTGCATCTGGGGAGCCGCCAACAATTGTCCATCCAGCCCATAGCGCCAGGCGTGGTAGGGGCAAGGGATCCCATCGGCAAAATGGCCTTGGAGCTCGCTGCAGAGTCGGGTTCCTCGATGGCGACAGTGGTTGAAGAAGGCATGGGCTTGCCCCTTGGGATCCCGTACCAGGATCAGGCTTTCTCTGAGCACCTGCACCTGCAAAAAGTCTCCGGGTTGGGCCAGATCGGCACTGCGCCCCACGCAGAACCACTGCCGATAAAAAATCTGCTCAATCTCCGCCTCAAAGCGGCTGGAAGAAACATAGTAGTGGCCAGGCAGGGTGCGGGCGCCCGGTTGAACAGTAGCGGGATAGAAAGCGGTCATGGGGCAAAGCAGCGATAAGAAAAACTGCTGTGGGACTCCAGAGGCTTTGCTATCCAAGCTAACGCAGGGATCCCATCCGGCATCTATTCCAAGCAGATCCAAGGCATTTTTAAGGCATTTTTGAAGCATTCCCCCCAAGCACGCTGTGCTGCTCGCGCAAATACCCCAGTCTCCTACCCACAAGGGGAGAGGGGGGCATAAGAACTCCGTCCTGCTGACGCAAATGGCTTATTCCCGCTAGGGGGACGTAGCGCTGTAGCCCAAGTCGCGCAGAAGGTGCTCAGAGCGCCGCCAGTGGGGCCGCACCTTGACAAACAGCTCCAGGTACACCTTGCCCAGGATCAGCTTTTGAATCTGCAGGCGGGCTGCCTGGCCGATCCGCTTGAGCCTTTCCCCCCCTTTGCCGATGAGGATCCCCTTTTGCGAGTCCCGCTCTACATAGAGGGTGGCCAAGATGCGGGTGACGTTGGGGGTTTCTTCCACCTGGTCGATGGTCACGGCCACGGAATGGGGCACTTCCTCGCGGGTCTGCAGCAGCACCTGTTCTCGGATCAGCTCCGCCATGATGAACCGCTCCGGCTGATCCGTCACCAGATCCGGCGGGTAGTAGTAGGGGCCGGTGGGCAGCAGATCGATGGTGGCTTGGATCAGGGGTGTCAAACTGCTGGGATCCAAGGCAGACACCCAAACGACAGGAGCGCCGGGGCGCAGGGCTTGGTAGCTCTCCTGGTGAGCTTGGCGCACGGCAGCATCCCGAGGAAGCAGATCCGCTTTGTTGCAGACGATCAGGCAGGGGGAAGCAGCAGGGATCCGCTCGGCAATAAAAGCATCCCCGCGTCCTGCCGGCACCGATCCATCCACCACGAAGAGGATCACGTCCACAGCGGCAATGGCTGCCTGGGCGTTGTGTACCAAGATTTCCCCCAGGCGGTGGTGGGGTTTGTGGATGCCAGGGGTATCCACCCAGATGATCTGGGCTTGGGGTAGGGAGAGGATCCCCTGCAGGCGGTTGCGGGTGGTCTGGGCCACGGGAGAGGTGATGGCAATCTTTTGTCCCACCAGGGCGTTGAGTAGGGTGGACTTGCCCACATTGGGCCGCCCGATCAGCCCCACAAACCCCGACTTAAACCCTGGCGGGGCAGCCGGGATCGCAGACAGTTCCCCACTGCTGACACGACCGGGCGCCGATTCCCCTTCTGCTGCAGCAGCGGAGGACTCTGTCCCGCCGTCGCCAATGGATCCCTGTCCCTCAGGGGAGGGATCCCTCCCGTCTGAAGGAGAATAGGGATGTCCGGCGCT
>NZ_JANSIC010000293.1:0-2464 GCF_047461955.1 Synechococcus sp. R55.7 | reverse complement strand
CTGAACAAGTGAGAGGAAGATGAAGTAAGGATGTTCTAAACTCCAGAGGCGATGACAGAAGCCGCAAGAAAAACAAATCCAGACAGCAGGGATCCTGCCCTGGTCGAGATCCCGGCGGAGCTGCAAGCAGGGCTGGTGACAGAGCTGGATTTGATGATCCGGGCCCGCTACCCCCTGGTTTACTTGGTCTCTCCAGAAGAAGAGCCTGCCGATGCCGTGCTAACCCAAGTAGCCAGACGGACAGACCCACCGCGGCAATTGTTGTTCTGGGACTTGGTGCGGGGCTGGCAAGATACAGGCGAGGATCGGGGCTCCATCATGGCAGCTCTGGGGCGGGTGTGGCGCTCTGCCCCCAACGAGGACACCCTGTTTGTGCTGCGGGATCTGCACTTTGTGTTGCGCAACGCCACCAGCGACAAAAACGCTCCCATCATCCGGGAGCTGAAAAACCTCAGCCGCGAGCTCAAGCGCACCCGCAAGATGCTGATCCTGCTCAGCCACACCCTGGAAGTGCCCAGCGACCTGACGGAGGAGATCACCGTCGTCGATATTCCCTTGCCCAACAGCGAAGAGATCAGCCGCCTCATCCAGCTCTATGTGGCTCCAGATAAGCTCAAGCTTACCCCTCTGGCCCGCGAGCAACTGGTCAAAGCCTGTCAAGGGCTGAGCCGAGAACGTATCCGCCGCGTTTTGGCCCGCGCTTTGGCCGCCAAGCAGGAGGTCAATGAAGCCGATATCGACCTGGTGCTAGAGGAAAAAAAGCAGGCCATCCGCCAAACCGGCATCCTGGAGTTTTTCACCGCCCGCGAGACCCTCAAAAGCGTGGGGGGCCTGGATAATCTCAAGGCCTGGGTGCGAGTGCGGCAAGAAGCCTTTACCGAAGAGGCGCGTCGCTATGGCCTGCCCAACCCCAAGGGCGTGCTGCTGGTCGGGATCCAGGGCACCGGCAAATCCCTCTCCGCCAAGACCATCGCCAATGAGTGGCGGCTGCCCCTGCTGAGATTGGATGCCGGGCGGCTGTTTGCCGGCATCGTCGGCGAGTCGGAAAGCCGGGTGCGGCAGATGATCCAACTGGCGGAGGCGATGGCCCCCTGCGTGCTTTGGATCGACGAGATCGACAAAGCCTTTGGCAACATCACCAGCAGTGCCGATGGAGATTCTGGTACCAGCCGCCGGGTGTTTGGCAGCCTGATTACCTGGATGCAGGAGAAAACCAGCCCTGTTTTCATTGTGGCCACCGCCAACAACGTGCCGCTGCTGCCGCCAGAGCTGTTGCGCAAGGGCCGCTTTGACGAGATTTTCTTCTTGAACCTGCCCACCCACGCTGAGCGCAAAGAGATCTTCCGGGTGCATTTGCAGCGGTTGCGCCCCAGCCGCCTGCGAGAATTTGACCTGGAAGCTTTGGCAGCCGCAGCTCAGGATTTCAGTGGTGCCGAGATCGAGCAAGCCATTGTAGATGCCATGTACAACGCCTTTGGGGGCAGTGGCAGCGGCGCCCGGCGGGACTTTACCCAAGAGGATATCCTGCAGGCCATCCGCGAAACCGTGCCTTTGGCCTCGATTGCCCGCGACCAAATCGAGAGTCTTAAGTGCTGGGCTGCTCAAGCGGGCGCGAGAACGGCCTCTCAAGATGCCCAGGTGCTGCAGGAGATGAAGCAGTGTTTTGCCTCTTCTTGAGATTCAGAATGGGTGAAATCCACCTCCCAGCCCAAATAAGGCGGCTAGTATGCCAATACCCACAGCAACTCCAGCCGCTATCTTCAAGTTTTCTTCTAGGCTTTTAGCATCTGCCTTTTCCTTCATTGCAGTTAGCAAAAATAGCTGATCCTCCCCACTCAGCCCACTTATAAAATGGGGATATAGATTCGATAGGGACAGCTTTAAAATGATCGATCCTACTTCTACAGTGAAGCTCAAGCTGGGAAAGCTTCGAGTTCCTATCTTTCTCTATCTGGGCTATTACTGATTTTGCCTCTTCCTGTAGCTTCTTAGCGCTCTCAACTTGCGACTTGCTATATCCTTTATCAAAAATGGCCATAAAAAGACTAATAACTGAGATTAGAAAGAGCACAAGCCCGATTGAGCTACTTAAGGCACCAATGAACAAGCTCAGGACTAAAAGCGAGAGGGCACCCAGTATAGTGTCACTTTTGGTGGCAAAGGTATGATCAATTTTAGCTTCCTCTTGTTTTATTCCGATAGAGATCAAGTTTCTCCTTAACTCAGACTTAACTTGCTCTACTCTTTGGTTATAGTTGGCCTCGATGTTTTTCTTACGACGTTCTATCTCTTCTGCAGCTTCCTTTATCTTGTCGAAGTCAAAGGGCCAAGGTTTGCCATCTTGTGTGCTGTAACCGCGTTCTGCTTTTAAGTCTTGGTCATACCCGCTCCCTTTTGTGGGCGAAGTCTGGGAAAGCCTTTGGGAGTCATAGGCTTTTCGCTTCACAGGATCACTCAGGACCGA
>NZ_JANSIC010000292.1:0-2469 GCF_047461955.1 Synechococcus sp. R55.7 | reverse complement strand
TGCAGACCTCAGCAATTCGGTTTATGGTATGGACATTCCCCCTGCAATTCCTCTTCTCCAAGCTGCAAACCCATGACCGCAGATCTCACCAACCGCATTTTGGGCAACCGCTACCAGCTGATTCAAGAAATTGGTAGCGGTGGTATGGGATCCGTCTTCCGCGCCTTAGACTTACACAACAACGGCCAAGAGGTAGCTGTCAAGATCTTATATGCCCCCATGCTGCTGAGCCGGGGCGACTTCCAGACAGACTTGCGCCGTCGCTTTGCCGAAGAGATCCGCGTTAGCACCCTTCTGGGGCAGCATCCTCGCATCGTCAAGGTTTTGGATCACGGCCAAGAGGGGGAGCAGGCCTACTTGGTGATGGAGTACCTTAAGGGGCAGGATCTGGGCAAGCTGATCCGAGAAAAAGGGGCTTTGCCGGTTCGACAAGCCGTTCGACTAGCCTTGCAGGCCTGTGAGGGGCTGCACTTTGCCCACACGTTTCAGGCCAAGGTAGAGGGTCGCGAGATTCGAGGCGTTATCCATCGCGACATCAAACCCAGCAACCTCTTCATCGAGCAAGTTTTTCAAAATGGCAAGCTTATCCCCCAACTGAAAATCCTCGACTTTGGCGTGGCCAAAACCCTGGCGGATCACACCCTCAGCCTGGGCACCCAAAAAGGGGGAGGATTTATCGGCACAGCTCGCTACGCCTCTCCCGAACAGATACGGGGCAAAGCCTTGGATGCCCGCTCGGATATCTACTCCTTTGGGGTAGTGCTCTACGAGATGCTGACGGGATCCATGCCCTTTCAATTGGAAACTGACTCTTTGCACAGTTGGATCCACGCCCATTGTTACGAAAGCCCCCTGGAGATCAACCCCAATACAGCTCCCCAGCCGATCCCACCCCCCTTGGCAGCGGTGGTGATGGATTGCCTGAAAAAAAACCCAGACGAACGACCGCAAACGATGCGGGAGCTGGGGGAACGACTGCTGCAAGCCTATGACCTGACGGCAACCACCCAACTCTCTAGTGGCCAAGCCAGCACTGTGATCCTGCCCACCGGCAGCGCTAAGGCTCAACGGGATGCTCCACCCTCTTCTGACCCCAAGCCACCAATCCAAACCACCCGCAATACAGGATCGGCTTCTGGAGCCTTTGAAGATATCCGCGATGAGGATCTGGATCTCATCGAAGATGAGCCGGTCTCTCCCCCTCCTCCAGGTGCAGGGATCCCCTATTACATCACCGAGCGGGAACCCTCCTCAGCAGAAGCTTCGCCGGAAACACCGGATCCCTCCCCCCAAAGTGAGGATGAAACTCCCAAAACGCCCTCCACAGTGATCCCAGCCAGCAACGCTCTCCCGACCGTTCAGGATCCCCCCGTCGCTCGCCCTGCCACGCCGGCACGAACCGATACTCCCCGCACTCGCCCTCTGCGGCAAGCTGCCCCCCAAACGGTTCTGCAACCTTCCGACAGCAACCTGAAGTGGGTTTTGGCCGGGGGATCCCTGGGCGTTATGGCTTTGCTGGCCGCCTTTTTGCTGTGGCCACGCCCAACGATCCGCGATAGCCGGGAAGAACCGGATCCGATCCCTACCGCTGAAGTAACCCCAACACCTACACTCGAACCTGCTCCCACTCCAACGCCGACACCCACCCCGACTCCAGCACCAACACCCACTCCGAGACCGACACCCACCCCGACTCCAGCACCAACACCCACTCCGACACCGACGCTTACCCCTATCCCTCGATTCACCCCGCTTGTCCCTCGTACTCCTACCCCCACCCCGACTCCATCCCCCACTCCCACTGCCACACCTGCCCCAGCAACGCCAACACCTGCGGCAGAGCTGGCCCTCAGCGGCGAGTGGCTTTACGAGGGAGGATCTTTTATCTGGCAGGGATCCCTGTGCAAGGTCAATGTTGCGGCTGGCGTCCAGGAAACCGTCTCCATTCGTCAGGAGGGCAACCAGATCAGCGTTTCCTCCCCCAGCTTTTCCGAACGCAGTGGCCAGCTCATCGGCAACCAACTTTCTGTCAGCGGTAAGGCAGCGGGTAGTGGCACCCCAACCATCACTTGGAGCGGCACTGTCAGCGCTGACGGGCGCTCGATTCGAGGAACGGCTACCTGTGGTAGCGCCAGCTTCGCCATTAGGCTCACACGGCAGAGCTAAATACCTACGCCTCCTCCCCGATCACCGCCGCCGCCGTCTTCCCTATCGTCCGGTTTCTGTTGCCGTTGAGGCGGTGGAGGAGGAGCAGCAAAGCTTTCGCTCACAACTTCGATGGTGTAAGGGCCTCGCCCAGGGCTACCCGGCCCAGCCGTTGGAGAGGCATTTTGTGCCCAGTAGCTTTGCACCTGGAGCAAGTAGCAGCGGTCTTGCCGTACTGGGATGGTCAGCTCAGAGGTGGTAAAGTTGCCAGGGGCAGCATCATCATTTACAAAAACGTCAGGATCCAATCTCCGGTTGCTGTCA
>NZ_JANSIC010000291.1:0-2543 GCF_047461955.1 Synechococcus sp. R55.7 | reverse complement strand
CGCCATCCAACACCTCTAGGATGGCCTTGGCAGCGCGAGCCAGAACGCCGGGTTCTCCCAGGGCCGCCCGCATCGCGACGTAGTCGGCTTGCAGTTGGGCTTGGCGTTCCGGCCGAGTTAGCAACTCCAGTGCCAGTTGGGCGATCTTCTCCGGCTGGGCCTGCTCCTGCAGCAACTCCGGCACAATGGGGCGCATCTGCACGAGGTTGGGCGGAGACATGAAGGGCACCGACACTCTCAGCCAATGGCGGGCGATCCAGAAGGTGATGGGGTTGAGGCGATAGATCACCACCTGGGGGATCCCTAAGATGGCCGTTTCCAAGTTCACCGTGCCGGACTTGGCCAACACCAAATCAGCCGCTGCCAAGGCGAGGTGATGGGCTTTGTGGGGGGAGAAGAAGGGCAGAGCTTGGGGATCCAAAAGGGTGAGGTTGAGCCCAAGGCGGTGGGCAGCCCGCGCAATCGGGGCAGCAAAACGGGGCGAGGCCAGGGGCACCCAAAACTGTGCCTGAGGCAGGTGAGCTTGCAACAACTGAGCCGCCTTGAGCAAGACAGGCAGAACCGAGCGCAGCTCTTGCCGACGCGAAGCCGGCACCACCACCACCACCGTGGCTTCGGCAGGGATCCCCAACTGGGCTCTGGCGGCAGCACGGCTGGGCACAGCGGCCAAAATATCCAACAGGGGATGGCCCACATACTGGACATGGGCTCCTGCCGCCGCGTAGTAGCGGGCTTCCTCAGGGAAAATCGCCAACATCAGCCGCATCTGCTGGGCCAGTTGGTAGGTGAGGCGGGCGTCCTGCGACCACACCCACTCTTGGGGGGCAATGTAATAGACAGCAGGGATCTGCCGCCGTTGCAGCAGACGGGCAATGCGGCTGTTGACGCCGATGTAGTCCACCAGCACAGCCACATCTGGCGGGTCTTGGGCCAAAAAGCGGCGAATCTTCCATTCCGTCCAGAGGGCGGGGCCGATAAAGGGAAGAGCCTCTAAAATGCCAACGGAGCTGATCTCGGTAGTGCGGTGCAATAAACGGGCCCCGGCAGCAGCCATGCGCTCTCCCCCGACCGCTGTGATGCGCAGTTGAGGGCGCTGGCGCAGCAATTCTTCAATCAGATGGCCGGCCTGCAGATCCCCTGAGACCTCGCCCGTGCAGATGAACAGGTGGCTCACTAGAGCTACGCTCCCGACCCCAATCTTTAGTCATCCAGCTCTGAAGTGCTCCGCATCGCTGTCGATAAGGAATCTTCCCCTCTCCCGCGTAGGGCCGGCAGAGGGCCACGTCGTTGGGGCTGGGAGAGGGAGTCTTCCAAAAATTGCAGCAGATGTTGCAGGGATCCCGTCTCGTCCACCCACTCTTTCCCCTGTAGGGAAAGGACATGGCGCTCTCCCTCCGCACCGCTGTTACAAACGACACACAGGCTGCTGCGCAGCGTTTGCAGCGCTTTTTCCAAAGGCAACCCTGAGCGGTACAAAAATCGGTAGACCTGCCGCAGCAAGGGCAGGGATCCCTCCATCCCTTGGGCTCGCCGCAGCCCCACCAAGTTCAGACCGCGGATGCGAGCCGGATGTCCTTCCACCAACATGTAGGGGGGAACGTCGCGGTCAACCCGGCTCATCGCCCCCACCATGGCCAAGCGCCCGATGCGGGTGAACTGGTGGATCCCGACCATGCCGCCGATGCGGGCTTGAGACTCGATGTGGATATGGCCGGCCAAGGAAACAGCATTGGTAATCACCACCTGATTTTCGATGACGCAGTTGTGGGCGACATGGGTGTAGGCCATCAGCAGGTTGTAATCTCCAATCAGGGTGGCTTCCCCTTCATTGGTAGCCCGGTTGATGGTGACGAACTCGCGGATGCGATTGCCTCTGCCGATTACCACTTGAGAGGGGGCGCCGCTGTACTTCAGATCCTGAGGCTCGGTGCCCACAACTGCTCCCGGAAAAATGTGGTTGCCCTCGCCGATTTCCGTCCAGCCATCGATCACCACATGGGCCCCCACCACCGTATGGGCAGCGATACGAACATGCTCGCCGATCACCGCATAGGGGCCAACCTGCACCGTTTCGTGCAGCTCAGCTTTCGGATGGATCACCGCAGTGGGATGAATCCGCTCCCGTGAGCGGTGCGGCGCACTTGCAGAGATGTTGGGAGTGGATCCCGCTGAAGCGAACGAACTCATTTCCGACCTAGCCAGCAACTGTGGTTACGCTCCCAACCCCGCGAAGGATCACCAAGACTTGACTCCAGGGGAGATGAGCCTTAGAGCTACGCCCCACTGTCGCGACAACATGTTTACCGTATCCCGACAGAAAGGCGCAAGCAGCCCCTGAGCCATCTTTCTATCCCAACACTTTATCTCAATTGCGAGAACACCCACACCGGAGCGCCTCCTGGATGGCCGCTGTTGGCCCATCAATCCACCAGGGAGAACATCAGCTCCCCCTCGGTTACCAGTTGCCCTCCCACCTGAGCGCGGCAGAACATCTTGCCAATGCGCCTCTGGCGAATGGTGAGCAAGTCGGCAGAGAGCAGCAG
>NZ_JANSIC010000290.1:0-2547 GCF_047461955.1 Synechococcus sp. R55.7 | reverse complement strand
AGTCGTTCAAGTGTGGGCACTGTGGATGGGAAGGGGATGCGGATTTGAATGGTGCGAATGTGATTGCGCTCTTGGGGGCTGTCGTAAACCAGCCTAGAGGTCCGGGCTTGTTTTGTTCTCTGGTAGAGCAGAGCAGGCTCAGGGCTACTGAAAGCCCGCTCCGTACCGCTTAGCGGTCGGAGCCGGGTAGTTTACTTCTCCTCTGCTTCTCTTGGGCAAAGATGGGTTCGCGCGGCCAGAAGCGCATTGAAAAGCGAAAAGAAGGTGCCCTTACCAAAGAATTGGGTCTAAAGCCCTGCCGTACCGCTATGCAGCTCGCCTTGGCGGGCCTAGCACGGTGGCTTTTGTGCTACACCCTAACCGGCATCGATCAAATCGTTGGATCCCCAGCCAGGGGCAACCTGAGCCGCTCTGAGAATAAAGGCAGCCAGATTTCTCAGGGCTTCGTCGTCCATCCAGGAAGGGGGTACAGGTCGGCATCCATAGCTGGAATCCGAGCCATCGTAGCTGCGGGGATCCCGCTGGTACTCCATCAAGGCTTGAAGGGTATCTCGGGGTGGAGTGGCACCGCGCAAGTCCTTCAAAGAGAGGGAAATGTTGGGAGCCGGCAAAGTGGCACCGCCCACATGACAATTCAAACAGGCGGACTGAAAACGATTTTTGCCGTCCGTGAGCTGCTCTGGGGTAAAGGTGAGGGTATGCCCTGCGGCATCTAGAGGCAATTCCACAGGGCCACTCACCCGCAAATACTGGTTCACGTAAGGATCAATGCGGGCAGCCACCGGACTGGCCAGCCCCAGCCACAACAAAGCTAGGATCCCGACCCAGGCCCAGAGGCGAGACGGGATCCGCCATCTCATAGGCAACTTCTGATCCAGATGCGGCATTAGAGATAGGCTGATAGGTCGCTGTGGCTTTCGTTCTTGGTACCACCCCAGCCGGGAACGGTCTTGGCCTGCACCAGAATGTAGCCCGCAATCAGCTTCAGATCCTCGTCGGTGAGGTTGCGCAGACGTGGATACTCACTGGTGAGCTGGGTGTTGGGGTGATACTCCAACAGAGACTCCACCCCGTCATAGGTGACTGGATTCTTGATGTAATCCACAATCGCCAGCACATTATCCCGTGGGGGAGTTGCCCCCTCCAGATCCGAAAGCTTCAAGCTCACATCCGGGTTGGGATAGGTCTGGCCGCCCACATGGCACTGGGCGCATGCGGTGTTGAATAGCTTCTTCCCTTTGGCCAACTGGGCTTCGGTAAAGGTAATAGACTCAGTTGGCGACAGAGCCACTGCAGGAATATCCCTAGCTGCAAACACTGGAGCCAGACCCCAGCCAAACCCAGCCATCAACGCAGCCAACAGCAGGACAAGCAACCGACGACGCGCTGGCGCAAACACCTTCTGAAAAGAAAAAGCTTTGCTAAACATGGTTCTCCGTAGATCAGCCTAGAAAGAGGAGAGGTGGGCTCCACTCCAGCCACAAACCCGACAACAGGATCAAGAATAGACCATTAAGAGATCATTTGCAGATGGGATCCGGGATAGTTTCCCAATGGTTCCATTTGCCTTTGGTGTTAAGTTTGATTACGGAGCTATGGCCTGTTGGGAGTCTGTTGGCCGAGAGCTGACTTGGCCACAGCCCGGTCGAGAGAACTGAGCAGGTAATGAGCAGGTAATGCAGGTAATATAGAGCTTGGCTTGCTTGCCTGGCAACCTCAGAGCAGGAGAATACGGCAGACTCCGTTCCAGGTTTTCCCCATGTCCTCTATCCGATTCCAGCCGTTGCGGGTGGCTTTCACCTGTGCGGATCCCAGTCAAGTGCAAATGCCCGTTGCCGATTTGCTGGCGGCCTTGCCGGCCTCACCGCTTCTGACCTACACAGACCCGGAAGCAGCGGACTTGCGGGTAGAGCTGTTGCCCGATGCCACTTATCACTTTTACCGGCGGGGGGAAGAGGTGGCTCTGGCGGCCTTCCGGATCCCGGTGAAGAAGCTACTGGCCCTGCCTCGCAAGCTGGTGCGGCTGTTGGAGCACGTGGCTGCTTTTGGTAATCTTTTGAACCTGCAACCTGCCAGCGATGCGCTGAGCAGCATCTTGGAAGTGGAATTTCTCCAACTGGAAACCCCGGCCAGCAGCTCTGCCCCTGCCGAAGTGAGCCCCCTGCCGCGGGATCCCCAAGGGAAAGTGCAAATCCAAGCAGGCCGCAACCTGGCCATTGCCTTGAGAAACAGAGCCCCCACTCCAGTGCATGTTTATGTCACCGTCTTTGACGAGCGGCGGTACAGCGTGGATTTGGTTTACCCCTATCAACCAGATCTGCCTGCCCGTTTACGCCCCAACGAGAGCCTGCTGATTGGCTCTGGCCCCCGCTACTTGCTGCAGATGCAACTGCCAGAAGGGATGGATGTAGCAGTGGATCGCTTCAAAATCTGGGTCAGCAGCACCAGCATGCAGCCAGGCATTATGGTGATGCCCCCTCTGGGGCAACGGCTGGAACCTCCCTCAGAAGATCCCTACGGGGCCGGATCCCGCCTGGATCGGGAAGT
>NZ_JANSIC010000289.1:1335-2554 GCF_047461955.1 Synechococcus sp. R55.7 | reverse complement strand
GACGTGGCGGAACGGCAGACGCGCTAGACTTAGGATCTAGTGCCGCAAGGCGTAAGGGTTCAAGTCCCTTCGTCCGCATGAGAATCCCCTACTTCCCCAGCCCCTTTCCCCCAAGAGGGCAGAAGTTCCCCCGGTCAACAGCAATGCTGACTGCCTTACGGTCGCTCGCCAGCAAGCCTAGGAGAGCCAAGGTGACAAAGCAAGCTCTCCCGCCGGCTAAAAGCAGACAGGGACACATCTCCCAGGCTAGAAGGCTTCTCGGTCCGCCTGCAGAGAAACTGGACTGGGTTGCTGCCACGAAAACCTTGGCTCTAGGCCGGAAAGATCACCTGCAGAATTTGCTCGGGGGCAATCGACTCCACCTTCCCATCGGCCCCCTTGACCGCCCGAAACGGCCCCTCTGAAGGCAGCAGCCGCAGCGGGTCGGTGGGCCCAAACAACGCCACCAGCGGCGTCTGCACCGCCACCGCCAAATGCATGGGAGCGCTATCGGCGCACAACAGCAGCGTTGCCCCACCAATCAAGGCCGCCAGCTGCCCCAGCCGGACAGGACGGCTCACCGGCAGCTCCGGCAGTTGCGCCAGAAAGCCCTCCGCCAGCTGCTCATCCTCTGGCCCCACCACCAGCACCAACGGCAGCTCCGGCCGCTGCTCCCGAAAACCCTTGATGACCTTGACCCAGTTGGCAGAGGGATAGATCTTCTGAATTCCCTTCTCCTGCGACAGCTGGCTGGCCCCCGGATGCAACAGCACATAATCTTGAGCGGCATCCCCCAAAAGGCGCTTGCGTTCCTGCTCTGCCCACTCCAGGTCTGCTTTTTTCAGACGAATCTGGGGCAACCCCGCCGGCGCAGCAATGCCAAACCCCTGCACCAGGTCGTGGTACATCTGGGCCGCATACTGGGCTGGCTTCAGGGGCACCGGGTCGGTCAGCCAAGGTCGCCCCGGCCCCGGCGGCGCATAGCCCACCCGCTTGGGAATGCCGGTCAGCCACAACAACAGCTTGACCCCCAAGCTTCGGCCCAGGCTCAGCACCCCGTCATACTGCCGCTCCCGAATGCGCCCCAGCAGGTCGCTGAGATCCCCCAACGACAGCTGTTCTTTGAACGGAAAAGTCAGCACCCGACTCACCGAAGGACAAACCTCGTAGGCAGCCGCCGCCCGCGGCTCCACAACCACCTCCAGCTCCGCCTCCGGGAAGCGCTGCCGCAAACTGGCCA
>NZ_JANSIC010000289.1:0-1235 GCF_047461955.1 Synechococcus sp. R55.7 | reverse complement strand
CCAGAGCGTTGTCTACCCAGGCTCTCATCCGCGATGATGGGCTGTGGCCGCCACCTTCTCCAAAGGCAGCACCATGACGGAGGAGCCGATTCCGCTGCTGGATTTGACGGGGCAGTACCGGGCTTTGGCCGCGGTGTTGCAGCCGCAGGTGGAGGCGCTGCTGGCCTCTGGCCAGTACATCGGCGGGGCGGCGGTGCAGCGCTTTGAGGAGCAGTTTGCCCAGTTTTTGGGGGGTGGCTCTTTGGAGGCCGTCGGCTGCAATTCCGGCACCGATGCCTTGGTGTTGGCTTTGCAGGCTTTGGGCATCCAGGCGGGGGATGAGGTGCTCACCAGTGCCTTTAGTTTTTTTGCCTCGGCTGCCGCCATCAGCCGGGTGGGGGCGCGTCCGGTGTTTGTGGATGTGGATCCGTGCACCTTTAACCTGGATCCGCAGCTGCTGGAAAGGAGCATCTCCCCCCGCACCAAGGCGGTGGTGGTGGTGCATTTGTTTGGGCAGGCGGCCAACATGACCCAGATTCTGGCTATTGCCCGGCGGCACGGCTTGGCGGTGGTGGAAGATTGTGCCCAGGCGGTGGGGGCCTGCTGGGGGGGCAGGCCGGTGGGCACTTGGGGGGAGGTGGGCTGCTTCAGCTTTTTTCCCAGCAAGAATCTGGGTGCGGCTGGGGATGGGGGGGCGGTGGTGACGCGGGATCCCCAACTGGCCAGGCGGGTGCGGGCGCTGAGGGAGCATGGGCAGACCCGTCCGTACCACCACGAGTATCTGGGTCTCAACAGTCGTTTGGATGCGCTGCAGGCGGTGATTCTCTCGGTGAAGTTGCCTTATCTGCGGGAGTGGAACTGGCGGCGGCAGGGGATTGCGGAGTGTTACCACCGCTTGCTGCAAGGGATCCCGGGCTTGATGTTGCCCCAGGTGGGGGTGGGGGGGAACTCGGTGTGGCACCAGTACACGGTGCGGGTGGTGGGTTCTGAGCCGTTGGATTCGCGGCGGCGGGACGATTTGCAGCAGCGGTTGAAGGAGCGGGGCATTGGCAGTCGGGTTTACTATCCTCTGCCGTTGCCGCTGCAGCCGGTGTACCGAGGGCTGGGCTACAGGCGGGGGGATCTGCCCAATGCCGAGCTATGTGCGGCTCAGGTGTTGTCTTTGCCGTGTTTTCCTGAGTTGACCACCTGTCAACAAGAGCGGGTGGCTGCGGCCATTGCTGAAATCCTCTCAGAAAAAACCTGCCCGTAGCACT
>NZ_JANSIC010000288.1:0-2562 GCF_047461955.1 Synechococcus sp. R55.7 | reverse complement strand
AAGCTTACAGCCGGGATCCCCATGGGAGATATGGGATCCGGTTTGATCAAAATTGTAAAGTTTTGTGCGCAATCTGCCGGGGCGAGCAATCACCACCCTGGTTCTGCCAGCGCAAGATTTTATAGTGTTGATCCCTACCTTTTCCCCGCAAGGGGAAGATGGTGAATGGGGTGACAGGCTGGGAACTGTCCTAGCGACACCTGGGGAGAGAGGCTGGGTTTAATAGACTGTAAACGTAATTTACGGTACAGATCTATGACAACTGCTGCCGCTTCTGCTACTCCCACTGCCCCTGAGACGACGCTGCTGAACGTTTGGCAAGTGCTGGCGGAAGAGTTTGCCGGTCAGGTTGCCCTACGGGATCCCCACGCGCAGCCAGTTTTCGAGATGTCTTATGGAGAGCTGTTTCGCCGCATTCAAACCCTGGCGGCTGGCCTGCAGGCTTTGGGCATTTGCCCGGGGGATCGGGTGGCCATTTTTGCCGATAACTCCCCCCGCTGGCTGATGGCCGATCTGGCCACGATGTTCACGGGAGCTGTGAATGTGCCCCGCAGCGCTGTGGCGGATCCCAGTGAGCTGGGCTACATCTTGCGCCACTCCGGTAGCACGGCCCTGATTGCTCAGGATCTGAAGACCCTGAGGCGGATCCGGCCGGATGTGCAGGAGCTGGGCCTGGAACGGCTGCTGTTGCTTTCCGATGAGCAGGAAGCAGGGGTGCTGAACTTTTCCCAATGGCTGCAAAAGGGTCGGGAACACACCTACCAACCCCCAAAGCTGGAGCGATCCCAACTGGCCACCATCATCTACACCTCCGGCACCTCCGGTCGGCCCAAGGGGGTGATGCTCAGCCACGGCAACCTGATGCACCAGGTGGAGAACTTGGGCGTGGTCGTACAGCCACAACCGGGGAATAAGGTGTTGACCATTCTGCCCACTTGGCACTCTTATGAGCGGGCTTGCGAGTATTTTCTCCTCAGCCGTGCCTGCATGCTGGTCTATACCAGCCCTCGCTTTATCAAACAAGATTTCCAACAGGAGCACCCCCATTTTCTGGTGGCAGTGCCGCGGATTTGGGAAACCGTTTATGAAGGGATCCAACGGCAATTCAAAGAGAAAAGCCCCCTGATGCAGCGGCTGATCCGCGCTCTGATGGCCGTGAGTGAGAGCCATGTGCTCTCTGGACGGATAGCTCGCAACCAGTCGATTTTGCATTACGGAGTCAGCCCCTGGGTGCGCCTGCAGGCTCGCCTGCAACATTGGCTGCTCTGGCCCCTGCACCGATTGGCCGATGTGCTGATCTACCGCAAGGTACGACGGGCGTTGGGCCCCAATTTTCAACATGCCATCAGCGGCGGTGGATCCCTGCCTGCCTACTTGGATCTGTTCTACGAGGTGGTGGGCATTTCCATCTTGAATGGCTACGGCCTCACCGAAACTTCGCCGGTGTTGTGCGCGCGGCGTCCAGACAACAATGTGCGCGGTACGGCTGGCCCCCCTCTGCCGGGGACGGAGTTTCGCATTGTGGATCCTGAAACCCGACAGCCCCTGCCCTCCGGCCAAAAGGGGTTGATCCTGGCCCGTGGCCCGCAGGTGATGATGGGCTACTACAACAACCCGGAAGCCACTGCCAAGGTGCTCAGCTCCGACGGCTGGTTTGAAACCGGGGATCTGGGCTGGCTCACCCCCGACGGGCAACTGGTGATCACCGGCAGAGCCAAGGATGTCATTGTCCTACTCAATGGGGAGAACATCGAGCCCCAGCCGCTGGAAGATGCTTGTCTGCAGTCTCCTTACATCAGTCAGATCGTGATCGTCGGGCAAGACCAAAAGAAATTGGCTGCCCTCATCTACCCCAACCTCGATGCCCTCAAAGCCTGGGCTGCCGAGCAAGGGATCCCGGCTGAGGAAGCCGAGCTGCTGGCCCAGCCCCAGATCCGCACCTTGATTTTGCAGGAGGTGCGCCGCCGCATCCAAGAACGCCCTGGCTACCGGCCCGACGAGCAGGTCAGCGACTTTCGCTTCTTGCCGGAGCCGCTGAGCGTGGAAAACGGCCTTATGACCCAGACCCTGAAGATCAAGCGCAACCCGGTGGCTGAGCGCTATGCCCACCTCATCCAGGAGATGTATCCGGCTTGAGGTGCAGGCCCACCTAAGTTTGGGATCCCCGTTGTTGCTCCAAGTAGCGCCGGAATTGCTCCGGTGGAATGGCCCCTCGGTAGGCTCCACAGTAGTAGAGGGTAAGCACCGCCTTGTAGGCCCAATCGCTTGGCACCACATCCGGGAAAGGGCTGGGCAAAGTATCTGCTTGGTTGTTGGCGCAGGCTTGCAAAATTTGCTCTGTGGTTAGCTGTTCTGCCAGGTCTGGAGGGAGTTCCCGCAGGTTGGCTTGGGCCAGAGCGGCGGTGGGCAGGCTCAAACTGGAGAGGGCTGCGCCCACAAGAGCTGAGGTGAAGAGGTGTTGCACTTTCATAGCACTCCGTGCTGTGCAGAGCACAGACAACTCGAAGAGGGTTAACGAGGGATCGATTGAGAGGGAATCCGTCCGGGGAGTCCCTTCTTCAG
>NZ_JANSIC010000287.1:0-2588 GCF_047461955.1 Synechococcus sp. R55.7 | reverse complement strand
ACTTTTATCGGACTGGCGGTTGGGGATCCTCGCTTTGCAGGCGGAGAATTTCGGCCTCAATGCGCTGTTGCAAAGCTTTGCCCTCTTCGGAGCGGATCAAGAGTGTAATGCGGTTGTAGTCGGGCACAGTCATGCCGTGGCGAGTGATGATCTCGGTCGCGGTGCGGATGAATTCTCGCCGGATTTGATCTTTGCTGGCTGGGTCGTTTGTGGCTTGGGAGCGCTTTTGGGCCTCTTGCCGGTGGGGCTCCATCTCCAAGACGATACGGGCGTACATTGTTACCTGCTCATCGCTCAACACCACAGAGGTGGTGGGGGTTTGAGCCACGGCCAGAGAAACAGTCAGCACAGGGATCCAAGTGCAAACCCAGATCAAACCCACCAGCCCTTTTTGGACCACGCTTTGGATTGGAAATGCCGTCCACCGTCTCCGACTTGCTTTGCCTGACACCGCTGATGTCTCCCCACCCGCCAACTGTTGCTCAGGTTGCCTAGGGTTTTTGTGAGCTTTCGGCCCCACGCCGGTTCAACACTCTGATGAACCCCGCGGGCTTCGATCCTATCTGCTCCTCTCTGTGAAAGCCCAGGGCGTCGTCCACGCTGACAACTGAGCTTGCTTTTCCATTTGACCGAAAACTGGTCTTTAGGTTCCAGTTCCAGTCCCTTTCCAGCCTATCTGACACCCAGAAGGGAGTGGCCTCTGGGATAATGGGGATGAATTGTTGGTTATTGCCCCTATGCATTTGGAACGTCGCCCGGTTTTCCCGTTTACGGCCATCGTCGGCCAAGAGGAGATGAAATTGGCCTTGCTCCTCAACGTGATCGACCCGCGCATTGGCGGGGTGCTGATCATGGGGGATCGCGGCACGGGCAAGTCCACCACCATTCGCGCTTTGGCCGACCTGCTGCCCCGGATCGAGGTGGTGAAAGGGGATCCCTTCAACAGCCACCCGCGGCAGCGGGACTTGATGAGCGATCAAGTGTGGGAGCGCCTGCAGGCGGGAGAAACGCTGGAAAGCACTTGGATCCAGGTGCCGATGGTGGATCTGCCCTTGGGGGCAACAGAAGACCGAGTGTGTGGCACTCTCGACATTGAGCGGGCCTTGGCTCAGGGGGTGAAGGCTTTTGAGCCAGGGCTACTAGCCAAGGCCAATCGAGGCATCCTTTACGTGGATGAAGTCAATTTGCTGGATGACCACTTGGTGGATGTGTTGCTGGACGCGGCGGCCTCAGGCTGGAACACCGTGGAACGGGAAGGCATTTCCATTCGTCATCCGGCTCGGTTTGTGCTGGTGGGATCCGGCAACCCGGAAGAGGGGGAATTGCGGCCTCAACTGCTGGATCGCTTTGGCATGTTTGTCCAGATCGAAACGGTGCGAGATGCCGCCCTGCGGGTGCGGATCGTGGAGGAGCGCAGCCAGTTCGACGCCGATCCCCAGGCTTTTTTGGCCAAGTATGCCGATTCCCAGCAGCGCCTGCGGGAGCGCATCGAAAAAGCCCAACATCTTTTGCCCAACGTGGCAGTGGATCCCGACTTGCGCTTGAAGATCTCTGGGGTATGCGCGGCTTTGGAGGTGGATGGACTGCGCGGAGACATTGTAACCAACCGGGCTGCCAAAGCCCTGGCAGCTCTAGAGGGGCGCAGTGAGGTCACCGTCGCCGATATCCGTCGGGTGATCAGCCTGTGTTTGCGTCACCGCCTGCGCAAGGATCCTCTGGAGACCATCGACTCGGGCTACAAGGTGGAAAAAGCCTTCAGCGAAGTGTTCCAGGTGAGCTTGGAGAGCGCCGCCTAGCCCAAGCACTCCGCGCTGCTAGCCCTCACCCCCGGCCCCTCTCCCGGCGAAGGGAAGTTGGGAGCGGCGAACCTCAGCCAAATAGGGCCGCTAACTTGTCGGCAATGGCGGCAATCCAGGCTTGCTCCTGCCGGCTGAAGCTGCGTGGGGTATCGCTCCCCAAAATCAAGCACCCTTTCTGGCCGATGGGCTGGCACAGCACGGCCTGGGATCCGGGGGGCAACAGGCCATCGAACTCGGCGCGGGCCGGGAACAGCTTGAGATCCACCAAATACACGGGCCGCCCCGTTTGCAAAACCCGCTGCAAAACGCTCTTGGGCTGAATGGAGGGCATCTGGCCGGGGTTGGCCAGGATCCCCCGTTGTAGGAGGGTTCGCCCACCCACCCAGATCACCACGGTGCGGGCGGCGGTGGTGCTGAGCAGGGTATGGGAGGCCCAAGCCAGCTCCAGTTTCTCGCTTTCGGAAAGATCGGGATGCCAATCACAGCCGGGGATCCCCTGCAGGGGGGCCGTTTGGGGCGGAAGAGGCTGGATCTGCTGCCACAGCAGGCCGGTCAGGATCAAAACGGCGCTGAGGAGGATCCCCAAGGCATCTGAACGGGACTGGCTGGTAAGCAATTCCGGCGTAAAGGCCAGTCGATTAATAACCAAAAGGACGCTGCCCAAAAGGCCGGTCACCAGAGGCAGCCGCCTCACCCAGCGATTGGGATCCCTGGGGGCTGGAGTGGGTTCAACCGTCAAGGCAGGCTAGGCATAACCTAGAGGAAGTAACGGGAGAGAAGGGAGAAGCT
>NZ_JANSIC010000286.1:0-2595 GCF_047461955.1 Synechococcus sp. R55.7 | reverse complement strand
CTAGCTCTGTTGCGGCTGGCAGTGGGGGCAAAAGTGGGCCGACCGACCTGCCAGCTTCATCCGCCGAATTGGGGTGCCACAGAGGCGACAGGGATCCCCTTCCCGACCGTACACCCACGCTTGCCCTTGATAGTTGCCGTTGAGCCCACGCAGATCCCGGTAATCCCGCAAGGTGGTGCCCCGCTGCTCCAGCCCGGCCCGTAACACCTCGATCAAAGCTTCTCGCAGGCGTGCCTTGGCCACATCCGAAAGCTGAACTGCTGGCGTCAAAGGGTGAATGCCGCTCAGAAACAGGGCTTCGTCGGCGTAAATGTTGCCCACCCCGGCTACCAGCGATTGATCCAGCAGCGCGGTTTTAATAAGACGGCGGCTCTTCTGCAGGGCAGCCTGGAAATAGGCCTCAGAAAAAGCTGGCGAAAAGGGCTCCGGCCCCAAAGTCTGCAGGGTGGGGATCACCGCCTCCAGCTCAACACCGGCAGGCACCAGCCACATCTGGCCAAAGGTGCGCTGATCCACAAAGCGCAAGTCCCACCCTTCCTCGAAGGCCAAACGAACACGAGTGTGAGCTGATAAAGGGGTGGATCCCTGCACCCAGAGCAACTGCCCGGTCATGCGCAGATGCACGCCCAGAACAGCTCTCGAATCCAGGGATCCCAGGAGATACTTTCCTCGCCGCTGCCACTGGGTAAAACGGGTGCCAATCAAGCTCCGCCCAAACATCTCCCCTGCAGGGTAGGCAATGGTGCGGGCCAGGAGCACCTCCACCGCAAGTATCCGCGGCCCCAAGGTGAGGCGTTGCAAATCTTGCCGAACTGTTTCAACTTCCGGCAGTTCAGGCACAGAACGACTTGCTCAAGAACACAGTCCCCGGCATCAGAACTTTGGCTTAGCTGGCCGCAGCTTTGGCCTTGGCTTTGGGAGCTTCCAACACTTCCAGTTCATCTTCGCGGAAGTTGTTGGTGTTGATGTTGTAGTAGTTGATCTTGTCAAAGCGGACGATCACCGGGTAGAGAATGCCGCTGGTATCCACCGCCGCAACCGTTCCCACATCCCGGTACCAGTAGGATTCTTTCCGCAGCACACGGACTTTGGCACCACGCTGAATTGCCATGAGGGTTATCTCCATTGACCTGAACTCAGATTACCCTAGTCCGTGAGAAGGCTGCGATTTCCGAATTTTTGTAACAGGGATCCGCTTTTGTCTGGCTGGGTTTTCGGGGCCAACAGCAGATGAACCGTCGCACCTGTGGAGCCTGGCTGTTGGGTTCTGCTTTGACCTGGGGCTTGCAGGGGAAATCTGCAGGGCTGCCCCATCCGCGCGATTTTGCCGCCGTCCTCAACCTGAACACCGGTCGTTTAACAAGGGTTTGGCAGCCGGAGCAGGCTTCCAGAATCAGGGCCAGCCCTGGCTCAACCGTCAAATGCGCCGTTGCCGCCGCTGCTCTGCAGACCGGGATCAGCTCTGGGGAGCGCTTGATCCACTGTCCGGGTTGGTGGGATCCGCCGCCGCAACTGGGGTTGGGCCGCCTACCCTGCTGGGATCCCCGCGGCCATGGAACCTTGAACTTGCGCCAGGCCCTGGCCCACTCTTGCAACGTGCATTTTTACCAGTTGGGCTGGGAGCTGGGGGCCGATACCCTGGTGGAGTGGCTGCGGCGCTTCGGCCTAGGGAGTGTGCAGAATACAACTCCGGCTCCGCTCTTGGCGACCGGTCTGGCTGGGCCGGTGGATCCCTGGGAGCTGTTGGTTTATGGGGGCGTGATTGCCCGCCGAGGTGTACCCCTTTCTGGCGAGGTCTCTCTGCCCGCTTTCTCTTTACCGGCTTGGATTTGGGAGGCTCTCCATGCTGGCATGAGCCTGGCGGCAACAGCGGGCACCTGTCGCGGCATTGCCCCAGAAGGGATCCCAGTGGCAGCCAAGTCTGGCACCATCCTCAATCCTCAACGACGAGGACGACCAATTCTCTGGGCAGAAGATTTTCAAGCCTGGTTGCTGGCCTTTTGGCCCCTGCCGGATCCCAACTGGACGCTGGTGCTGCACCTGCATCAGGGCAAAGCCTATGAGGCGGCCATTCCCCTGGCGCGGCAGATCATCGCCGCCATCGGCAGCGGGTGACCACCTTGCTTGCGATCATGAAGAAATGCAAACTATACTGAAGGTCAAGTGCCGTTCTCGTTTTCGTTCTTTACGGATCCCACTCCCTGTCGTTCCCATTTACCCTGGAGGTTCTCATGTCTAATCCCAATTTGTCTGAGCCCAAGTTTGGCTTTAACGAGTATGCCGAGCGCCTCAACGGTCGGGCTGCCATGATTGGCTTTGTGTTGGCCATTGTCATCGAAGCGGTGACGGGCCAAGGCGTTGCTTCCTGGCTGGGCCTGATCTAAGAGACCTCAACTTACCGCCTTTTGGCTTTTCCTTGGGTCTGCTGGCTTGCAGGCCCTTTATTGTATTGAGCAGGGTATTGAGCAGGAAGCGTGACTGCACCAGTTGTAGCCGTTCTGAATGGCAACAAGGCTTGAGCGGGCACCAACTACTCCAAGCAATTCCGACAGCGCCGAATCTTTCCCTTTCTCCCTCTGAGGGAGGAGCTGGTGT
>NZ_JANSIC010000285.1:0-2603 GCF_047461955.1 Synechococcus sp. R55.7 | reverse complement strand
AGGGCATCTTGGTTGAGTTCGCCAGTGCGGATGCGGATGGTTTTTTCGACGGGGCTGATGAAAATCTTGCCGTCCCCAATTTCGCCGGTGCGAGCCGCTGCAATCAGCTTCTCCACCACCGTATCCACCAGGTCATCTTCGACCACGATCTCCACTTTCAGCTTTTGTAGGAACTCTACCGTGTACTCGGATCCCCGGTAACGCTCGGTTTGTCCCTTTTGCCGGCCAAAACCCCGTACTTCACTTACGGTCATGCCGACAATCCCGGCATTGACCAAAGCAATTTTGACCTCATCCAACTTAAATGGCCGGATCACGGCCTCGATTTTTTTCATCTGCCTCCTGCACCCTGAACAGTTCCGCTAATTTCTAACACTACCAACACCTGTGAATTGTAAAAACGGATACATTTTTTATCTCCTACTGAAGATGATTACCACTCTGGGTTGGCTCCCGTCAAGACTGGAAGGTCAAGCTTAAGCTACCCTAACGGGAGGAAGCCTCCGATGGGGTCTCACCAACATCCACGGGCGGCTGAGGGCTAAGAGAGGCCAAGCTGGCTGTAATGAGCGCTACCGCAAGCCACCACAGCATTTGTACCTGTGGACGATACCAGATGGTATCCACCAAGCCGTGGAGCATCATGCCGGTGCAAGCGGCCAAGCCCGCTGCCACCCACAGACCCTGGGGATCCCGCAAGTTGAGCAAAGTTTTCCAGCATCTCCAGCCGTGATCCCAGAGCACCAAGAGGAACCAGGCGAAAGTTAAAGATCCGATGAAGCCAGTCTCTACGGTGAGCTGCAGCGGCACCGAATAGGCTCCAAGGGCGCTGAAGTTGCCTCGTTGGTAGAGGGGATAGACGCGGTTAAAGGCAACATTACCGGGGCCGATCCCCAAGATGGGAAAGTCGCGGATCATCTCCAGCACCGCCGCCCAGACATTGAGGCGAAAGTTGTTGCTGGTATCCAACCGCCCCCAAAAAAGGCTCTGCACCCGCAGCCGCAGGGAGCGTACCGTCAGGATCCCGAGCAACAGAGCAGCCCCCCCTCCGCCCAACAGGGCCGGCAAGGCCCAACGCCGCCAGCGGGCTGGCAAATCGACAGAATGCCACTGTGCCAACAGCACGGCCATCAGGGTGAGCATGGCCAGCCCCCCAATCCAGGCGCCACGACTGTAGGTGAGCAACAGGCAAATCAGGTTCACCGCCGTCGTAAACCCGGCCAGGAGTTTCGCCCCCCAACTGGGCCAAATCCAAGTGGCGGCCAGCCCCAGAGGAATGACCGGGATCAAGTAGCCCCCATACAGATTTGGATTGCGCAGATAGCTGTACACCCGCGTCAGACCCGCCAAACCCGACTCCGGATCCACCCAGGTGGCCAGTTCCGCTGCCCCATATAAGTATTGCCGCAGGCCATGGATCCCCATCACCAAGCTGACCAAAAGCAGGGATCCAACGATCCCATCTCGGAATTGGGGTTTGCGCAGCAGACGATGCAACAACAGATAACCAGCCAGGTAGAGAGTCAACTTCAGCCAGCCATCCCGTGCTGCGTAGGCAACCGGAGAGAGAATCGTTGCCAAGGTGGCAATTCCCCAGAAAAGGACCAGGGGCAGATGCAGCGGCAGCCCAATCGGCGTTTCCACCAAAGTGCACAGGCCCACCAGAGCGGCCATAGCCAGCAAAATCAGGCCCAGGATGCCGGTGGAGCTTTGCGCAGAGAAAACCCAGTAAAGCAGTACTAGCCCCAGGCCGATGCGGTCGGAAGTTTGAACCAATATGCTGCTCTTCCCCCAACTTTGCAGGGATCCCAATAGACGACCCAAAAGGCTTCCCTGCCACCAAGCCTTGATGGGAAAATCGCGCAGCAGAAAACCGTGCCACCGTTGCGTTGCTCGTTCCATAACCCTCCGGAGCCTGTTGGGCACAAGTTCATACGCCCCAAGTCACCTTCCGATTGCGTCGGTGGGACGAAGTTCTAGCTTATATCCCCAGAGGCAAGGAGACAACGAAGAAGAGCGCAACCTCTTATCGCGCCAGCCGGACAAAGTACCCCTCAACAAAAACAAAGAACCGGCTGACTCACAAGACTCTACAAGACAAAAGGCATCGAAGAGTTATCAAAGTTGGGTTTTCAATCTTAAGAACAAGTCTCTGTAAAAAGCAAAGAAGAACAGCAGGAAAAACTACAAAAAGCTCTATCTCAATCTTCAATCAAATGTTGGATTGCCGCAATCGAAGATCTCCTGACCTACCACAGACCGATTCTCAAAAGATTCTTCAGGCAACACAGGCTAACACTTGACCTTGAGATCCTCTTTCACCTTCGGCATTAGGAGAAGGGATTTGATCGCCTAAGCGGGATCCAGACCAACCTTCCTTGGCTCTAACTGCGTTCTGGGAATTGGAGTTGGAATAGTGAATCTGAATACGAGTAGGACGGCCCAGACCCAGGGCGGATCCCATGCAACGGGCTAAGATTTGCACCTTAAACTCAAACTCGCCAATGCCATCCATAATCTTTAACCCTGCAGTCTCTGCTCCTAATTCAACTGTAGGAGAAGGTCTACGAAACCTCTTCAGTGGGAATACAGAACTTTTTGAG
>NZ_JANSIC010000284.1:0-2644 GCF_047461955.1 Synechococcus sp. R55.7 | reverse complement strand
GGGATCCCTCCTGCCGAGGCCATCGGCGGTTAGGACGGACATGGCGCAGGCGGTTGCCGGGAAGTCCGTGGCAGCCAGACAGCCCCAAAGCATCCTATACTGTTGCGGCTGTCCTAATCACGCTGTCCGAATCACGAGGAACCTGCCGCTTATGTCTGAGCTTCTCCCTTTGCCTTCCCTCCAAGACCGGGTGGCTGTGGTCACCGGAGCCAGCCGGGGCATTGGCCGGGCGATTGCCCTGCACCTGGGGGCCATTGGGGCAAAAGTGGCGATCAACTACGCCCGCTCCGCTGCCGAAGCCGAGTCCCTGGTGGAGGAGATCGCGGCCCTGGGGGGAGAAGGGATCCCTGTGGCCGCCGATGTGTCTTGCCCAGAGGCGGTGGAGAGCCTGTTTGCCCAGGTGATGGAGCGGTGGGGTCGGGTGGATGTGCTGGTGAACAATGCCGGCATGGCCCGCGACACCCTGCTGCTGCGCATGAAGCCAGAAGATTGGCAGGCGGTGCTGGATCTCAACCTGACGGGGGTCTTTCTCTGCCTGAAGGCAGCCGCCAAGATCATGGTGAAGCAGCGCCAGGGGCGCATCATCAACATCACCTCGGTGGTGGGCTTGGTGGGCAATGCCGGCCAGGCCAACTACAGCGCCGCCAAAGCAGGGGTGGTGGGCCTCACCAAGACAGCAGCTCGCGAGCTGGCCAGCCGCAACATCACCGTCAACGCCGTGGCACCGGGGTTCATCACCACCCAAATGACCGAAAAGCTGGATCCCGGCCCGATTTTGGCGCAGATCCCCCTGGGGCGACTGGGATCCCCGGCAGAAGTGGCGGGGCTGGTGCGTTTTTTGGCGGCAGATCCGGCGGCGGCCTACATCACGGGACAGGTTTTTGCCATCGATGGTGGCATGGTGATGAGCTAGGCACTCTACCACGCCAGGGCTAGGCCATCGGCACGGGGTTCGGAAGCTGCAATGAAGTGATCCCCATCCCGCAAGAGGATCTGTCCCCGGCCAAAAAGGCCGTAATCCTCTTCTGCCTCCACCACCTGCACCGCATGGCCGCGGGCGGAGAGTTCGCGCACCACCTGGGGCGGCACCGTGCTCTCCAGCGCCACCTGCGGGATCCCCTGATCCCACAGCACTCGCCAGCGGGGCGCATCCAGAGCCGCCTGGGGGTTCAGGCCGTAATCCACCAAATTCACCACCACCTGCACATGGCCTTGGGGCTGCATTGCCCCCCCCATGACACCAAAAGGGCCGAGGGGGATCCCTTCTTTAGATAGAAAGGCGGGGATGATCGTGTGGTAGGGGCGCTTGCGGGGGCCCACCTGGTTGGGATGGCCGGGCTCCAGGGTGAAACCCGTGCCGCGGTTGTGGAGAGCAATGCCCGTGCCCGGAACCAGCAGACCACTGCCGAAGCCATCGAAATTCGACTGAATCAAAGACACCATCAACTCACCATCAGCTGCAGCCAGGTAAACCGTTCCCCCCTCCGGCAGCCCTGGCTGGGCCAGGGGGATCGCCTCCCTCCCGATCAACTGCCGCCGCCGCTGTGCATAAGCCTTATCCAGCATCTGGGCAGGACTGACCCGCACATACTCCGGATCCGCCACCTGTCGGCTCACATCGGCAAAGGCCAGCTTCATTGCCTCAATCTGCAGGTGATAGCGCTCGCCGGCATCGTAGGAGATCCGACCCAGCTCAAAACCCTCCAAAAGGTTGAGCGCCATCAAAGCGGCAATGCCCTGCCCGTTGGGGGGGATCTCCCAGACGGTGTAGCCGCGGTAATCTGTATGGATGGGTTCCACCCAATCGGCCTGGTGCTGGGCCAAGTCGGCGGGGGACAGGAAGCCGCCCGTGGCCTCCGAGAAAGCCAGCAACTTCTCCGCCAGCTCCCCCCGGTAAAAACTCTCACCCCCGCTGTGGGCAATGGCCTTCAGGGTTTGGGCATGCAGGGGGCTGCTCCAGCGCTCCCCAGCCCGTGGGGCACGCCCTTGGGGAAAGAAAACGGCCTTGAAGGCCTCGTGGCGGGGATCTGGCAGGGGCAAATAGATGGACTCCGCCGCCTGCCACAGTTGGGCCACCCGGGGAGAGACCGGAAATCCCTCTTGCGCCAGACGAAGGGCAGGCACAAACAGACGCTCGAACGGCAGCTTTCCCCAGCGCCGGTGCAAGGTCTGCCAAGCGGAAACTGCCCCCGGCACCGTCACCGCTAACCAATCGTAGGGGGGGATCCGCCCATGGTCCCGGTACCGCTCCGGCGTCAGGGCGGCTGGGCTGCGACCGGAAGCATTCAACCCGTACAGCTGACCCTCCTCCCCCCCCTCCCACACCAGAGCAAAGGCATCGCCGCCAATGCCATTGGAGGTTGGCTCCACCACCGTCAAAGCCACCGCCATTGCCACGGCTGCATCCACAGCATTGCCGCCCGCCCAGAACATCTCCATGCCCGCCATTGCCGCCAAAGGTTGGCTGGTGGCCACGGATCCCTGTCTGCCCATCACCACCCGTCGCCGCGAAGCAAACGGATAGCGATCCAGGGCCTGCCGCAAAAAAGTGGGTGCTGGCATATCGCTACGCGACGCTCTCGCGAATGGGCTGGGCTCCCTACACAGGCAGGTTATCGCTACGCGACGCTCTCGCGAACAGGAG
>NZ_JANSIC010000283.1:0-2669 GCF_047461955.1 Synechococcus sp. R55.7 | reverse complement strand
AGTCTGGCCTTTGCTGGGATGCGCTGGATCCCGGCGGCTCTACCCAAGTCGCAGCAGCGCCGCCAGCTTATCTCAAGGCTTTATCTGCAACTGCGGGATCTGGCGACGGCGGTGGGGATCCCAGCCCACCTAGGCCCTGAGGCCTGCCTGGAACACTTGCGCCACTCCGACTTACCACAAGCCCAGGTGGCCATCCAGTTCTTGGAGCGCTACCTGGAGGTGCGCTTCGGTGGGATCCCGTTGGAGGCGGGCGAATTGCAGCGCTGGCAACAGCAACTCAAACAGCTCAGACGAGCATGGCAGCCACTGGCCAAAACCCCCAGAAGAGCCGCCTGACCAGAAGGACGGCTATGCCCTGGAGCAGGTACCCCAAAAGCCCTGCGAGAAGCCTTGACAGTTATGAGACAGTTAAGAGATAGTTAACGTTAGTTATAGACCCCGTAAGCTGCACTGTCAGACGGGGAAATCGCTCAGTGGCGCACTCGCTTCAGGCACGTTTCGCGCTGCTGCATTGCTATGCCCTTGCAAACTCATCTGAAGCTGTGTTACGTTTTTAACGTTCAGCTTCGAACGAGCAAGGGCGTGTTAGCTATGCGTAGCTATTCTTTGAGGGCGGCTTTGGCTGCAACTTTGTGTCTGCTGTCCTCGTCAGTTTTTTCCTCTAGTGTGGCTCAAGCGGCGCCTAAGCCAACCGGCAACGGTGCAATCTTCTTTCACCCAGATGGAACCTCAGCTTCCCACTGGGACATCACACGCATTCTCCACTACGGCCCCGATGGCTTTCTGAACTGGGATCGTCTTCCCGTGATTACCACCTATCGCGGGCACCATTTCGACCAGCTTGGGGGAACTTCCAACGCCGGAGCGGTGACCCATGCCACAGGAACTCGTGTCCACGCCAAGAGCTTTGGGTTGGATCCGGACGGCAAAGAGTACCCCTCTGCCAACGGCACCCTGAACACGATCATGGAAGAGGCTGTGGCGGCAGGCTTGGGTACGGCTCTGGTGCAAACGGGATCCATCATTGAGCCGGGGACGGCTGCCTTCGTTGCCAAAGCTGCCAAGCGCAGCGACTATGAGGAGATTGCCCTGCAGGTGGTGGAGTCAGGGGTAGACATCATCCTCGGCGCTGGCGAGGAATGGCTGCTGCCGGAAGGTGTCCAGGGCCGCTTTGGCCAAGGGAAGCGCAAGGATGGCCGCAACCTGATTGAGGAGGCCAAGAAAAAGGGGTACGCCGTTGTCTACACCCGCGACGAGCTGCTCAAGCTGCCGGCAGATGTCTCCAAAGTTTTGGGGGTGTTCAACGTCGAGGACACCTTCTACGACAAGCCTGAAGAAGAGTTGCGGAAAGAAAACTTGCCCAACTACATCGCCAGCGCCCCCACCATTGCCGAGATGACCGAATTTGCCCTGGCGCGGATCTCCCGCAATCCTAAGGGCTTCTTCGCCGTCATCGAAGAAGAGGGCACTGATAACATGTGCAACAACCTCAATGCCTCTGGCTGCCTGGAGGCCATGAAGCGGGCCGACGATGCCATCGGGGTGATTCTCAACTTTATCGAGAAGAATCCCAAGACCTTCATGATCACCACCAGCGACAGCAATGCCGGTGGCATGCAGTTGGTGGATGTCGAGTCCGCCGATGAGCCGTTGCCCCCTACTGACCCCAAAGGCAGTGGTGCCCCCATTGACGGAGTTGACGGCACGGGCACAAAGCCGTTTATTTCTGCTCCTGACAAGAATGGCAAGCGCTTTCCCTTTGCCGTGGCTTGGGCTACCGGAGATGACGTCGGCAGTGGAGTCATCGCTCGCGCTGCGGGCCTGAACGCTCGAGAGCTAGTGCCGGTCACTGGAATCCTGAACACAGACATCTACCGCATTCTCTACTTCGTGCTCTTCGGGGAGCGCATCCCCAGCGAGCTGAAGCCCTAGTGTCTGCTGTGGTCACCTGCCTTGGGCGGGTGTTTGCCCCACAAGCTCTGTCCGTCACGGGGGATCCATCCAGTGGATCCCCTTTTTTTATGAGAACCACATAACGGCGAAGGGGCTAGCTCAGCAAAGCAGATAGACGTAGTTCATTTTGCGTTAGAACTGTACTACAGTGGGCTATCATGGAGCCGAGACTGTCCTTTGGGTTTGAGTTTGTTCCACCAACGCGAACTGCGATCTTCAACCATGCCCACTCCCGCTGACTCCTCTCCATCCCCCCTTCTCCAAAGCGACGAGGTTCTCAAGCCTGAGGACTCTGTTCCGCTGAGGGGGACGGTATTGGCGGCCCGTGAGCCTTTTTTGGGGCTGTTGCGGGATCTGGCGCGGGCCTACCAAGCTTTTGAAAATTACGCCGGGGTTCACATTCGGCAAATGGGGCTGACGGCTCCCCAATTCGATGTGTTGGTTACCCTTGGCAATACCCCTGGGATGACCATGAATGTCTTGGCCCAAAAAACGCTGGTGACCAAAGGGACACTGACCGGCATTGTGGATCGCCTGGAACAAAAAGGGCTGGTGCGCCGGGAAGTGCCCCCGGAAAACCGACGCTGCTTTAAGGTCGTGCTGACAGAAGCGGGGGAAAAACTGTTTGAGGAAATTTTCCCGGCCCACGTCGCCTACTTGAAAGAGCGCTTCCAAAAGCTGGATCCCTCGGAGATGGCGCAGATCCAGGCTTGCCT
>NZ_JANSIC010000282.1:0-2723 GCF_047461955.1 Synechococcus sp. R55.7 | reverse complement strand
CATGAGCGCTTTGAGTTCCCTGAAGAAGTCCTCCCCCGCGGCAATGCGCTCTAAACCCACTGAGCTCGCTCGACTTTAGCTGCGGTAGATCCCTAGAGATCTGCTCTGTGAGGATGAGCGCTTGCCCAAGGGATCCCCTGCCGCGGATCCCAGTGGACAGGGAGCCCAACGGCAGGCGCTCGCGTTAACTAAACTTTTTTTGGTGTCTCTTGTTCCTGACTATCATTGGAGGTTGGTCTCTGTGACCTCGACAACATTTGGTTCTGCAGTGGTGCAAGATCGCACCCAAGGCGGATTTGCCTGGTGGGCTGGGAATGCCCGCTTGATTAATCTCTCCGGTCGGCTTTTGGGCGCCCATGTGGCCCACGCTGGCCTGATCGTCTTCTGGGCGGGAGCGATGCTGCTGTTTGAGGTGGCTCACTTCACGCCGGATCGGCCTATGTATGAGCAGGGCCTGATCCTGATGCCCCACGTGGCCACTCTGGGCTGGGGGGTTGGCCCGGGGGGCGAGGTGATTGACACCTACCCCTACTTTGTCATCGGGGTGCTGCACCTGATCTCCAGCGCCGTGCTGGGGTTGGGGGGCATTTATCACGCCATTCGCGGCCCAGAAACTCTGGAGCAGTCTTTCCCCTTCTTCGGCTACGACTGGAAAGACAAGAACAAGATGACCACCATCCTGGGGATCCACCTGATCCTGTTGGGGTTGGGGGCTTTCCTATTGGTGGCCAAGGCCATGTGGTTTGGCGGTGTCTATGACACCTGGGCTCCAGGGGGTGGCGATGTGCGGGTAATTACCAACCCCACCTTGAACCCCGCCGTGATCTTCGGCTACCTGTTTAAATCTCCTTTTGGTGGGGAAGGCTGGATCATCAGCGTTGACAACATGGAGGATGTGATCGGTGGTCACATCTACATTGGCATCATCTGCATTGCCGGTGGGATCTGGCACATCCTCACCAAGCCCTTCGGTTGGGCCCGCCGCGCCTTTATCTGGTCTGGGGAGGCCTATCTCTCCTACAGCTTGGCGGCGGTTTCGCTGATGAGCTTCATTGCCACTTGCTACATTTGGTTCAACAACACCGTTTACCCGAGCGAGTTCTACGGCCCCACTGGCCCAGAAGCCTCGCAAGCGCAAGCCCTCACCTTCATCGTGCGCGACCAGCGCCTGGGGGCGAACATTGGCCAAGCCCAAGGTCCCACCGGTCTGGGTAAATACCTGATGCGCTCCCCCACGGGCGAGATCATCTTCGGCGGCGAGACGATGCGCTTCTGGGATGTGCGCGCTCCTTGGAAAGAGCCGCTGCTGGGCCCCAATGGGTTGGATCTGGATAAGCTGAAAAACGACATTCAGCCCTGGCAAGCCCGCCGTGCAGTGGAGTACATGACCCATGCGCCGCTGGGATCCCTGAACTCGGTGGGTGGTGTGGCTACCGAGATCAACACGGTGAACTTCACCAGCCCGCGCACCTGGTTGGCTGCTCACAACTTCATCTTCGGCTTCCTGTTCTTTGTCGGCCACCTGTGGCATGCCGGTCGCGCTCGCGCTGCCGCTGCTGGCTTTGAGAAAGGGATCAGCCGCGAGAACGAGCCGGTTTACCGGATGAAGCCGATCCGCTAACTTTGGGTTAGCACAACGGTCTCAATGGTTTGGCTTGGCCCCCATACCGGGGGCCTTTTTTTGGGCATCCCCCCCTCAAGGATTGGCAGAAAGAAAGTTTGGGGTGGAAACTGAAGAGCGCTGAGTCATCAGAGCAGATGCACAAGATCCCTGTTACCGTCATCACCGGATTTCTGGGATCCGGCAAGACCACTTTGATCCGTCACCTTTTGCTCAACAACCAGGGCCGCCGCATTGCCGTGTTGGTGAATGAGTTTGGCGAAGTGGGCATCGACGGCGAGTTGCTGCGGGATTGCCAACTGTGTGAGGGGGAGGGATCCATCCCCATTCTGGAGCTGGCCAACGGCTGTCTCTGCTGCACGGTGCAGGAGGAGTTTTTGCCCACCATGGAAGCTCTGTTGCAGCGGCGGGCGGAGCTAGACTGCATTTTGATTGAAACCTCAGGACTGGCCTTGCCCAAGCCGCTCGTGCAGGCTTTCCGCTGGCCCACCATTCGTACAGGCGCCACGGTGGATGCGGTGATTACGGTGGTGGATGGTCAGGCTCTGGCCTCCGGGCAACTGGTGGGGGATCCGGCGGCCCTGGAGGCGCAGCGGCAGGCTGACGAAAGTTTGGACCATGAGACTCCGCTTGAGGAATTGTTTGAGGATCAGTTGAGCTGTGCCGATTTGGTGGTGCTCACCAAGGTGGATCAGATTACCCAAGAGGAGCAAGCTCGGGTGGAAAGCTGGCTGCGCCGGCGGTTGCCCCCTGGGATCCAAATTCTCCCCTGTGAGCGGGGCCAGGTCTCCCCAGAAGTGCTCTTGGGCTTTAATGCAGCGGTGGAAGACCAGCTCGAGCGCCGCCCCAGCCACCACGATCACGGGGAGGAGCATGAGCACGAAGCTTTTGAGTCTTTCTACCTCAGCTTGGAGGGAGGTTATGAGCCGGGATCCCTGGTGGCTCAGCTACGCCAGTTGGCCCAAGAGGAATGTCTTTACCGGATAAAAGGGTTTGTGGCCGTTCCCCACAAGCCGATGCGCCTGGTGCTGCAGGGGGTGGGATCCCGATTTGAAACCTACTACGACCGCCCCTGGCGACCCCAGGAGCCGCGCTTGACCCG
>NZ_JANSIC010000281.1:0-2764 GCF_047461955.1 Synechococcus sp. R55.7 | reverse complement strand
AAGCCGGGCGGATGGGGAAACACCTGCACCTGTTCCGGGCGCACCGTCAGCCGCACCTGACCTTGGAGTGGCGCGGCGCTTTTCAAGAGGATCCCGTTGTTGAGGCGAAGCTGGTGACCCTCCGCCTGCGCATCGAAAAAATTGACCCCGCCAAAAAAGCGGGCAATGCGCTCGGAGCGCGGCTGCTGATAGAACTCCACAGGGGATCCCACCTGGTGTAGCTGCCCCTCAAACATCAGGCCGATGCGTTGGGCCATGGCTGTGGCTTCTGCTTGATCGTGGGTAACCAGCACCGTCGTCACCCCTGTTTCCGCCTGCAGCTCCAGGATGAGGGCCTGCATCTCTTGGCGCAGGTTGGCATCCAGGGCCGATAAAGGTTCATCCAACAGCAGCACCTTGGGCCGAATCACCAAAGCCCGCGCCAGGGCCACCCGCTGCGCTTGTCCGCCAGAAAGCTGACTGGGCCGACGCTGAGCCAATCCGGGCAATTGCACCCGCTCCAGCATGCGCAAGGCGGCAGCCTCCCGCTCTGTCCGGGGAATGCCCCGCATTTTCAGGCCAAAAGCGACATTCTCCCCCACGCTCAGGTGGGGAAACAGGCGGCTGTGTTGGGACAGCAAAGTCACGCCGCGCCGTTCCGGCGGCAGAGGGTTGAGGGGGATCCCGTCCAGCCAGATTTCCCCCGGATAGGGCAAGGGATCCGGCTCCAGCAGGCCGGCGATGAGATTGAGGGTGGTGGACTTGCCGCAGCCCGACGGCCCCAGCAGGGCGAAGATCTCCCCTGCCTCCACGCTCAAAGACAAATCCCTGAGGACAGGGATCCCTCGCTTGTGGAAGCGCTTGCTGAGGTGGCGGAGAACAAGGTGGCCCATGCTTGAGTTACCGGTCAACCTCCCAAGGAGCTCTCAAGCTCTCCCAAATTAGAACACCCAAATTAGAACAGAAAATACCGCTGCGCCATGGGCAGCACCTCTGCCGGCTCGCAGGTGAGCAATTCTCCATCGGCCCGCACTTCATAGGTCTCCGGGTTCACCTCAATGCGGGGAGTGGCGGTGTTAAGTTTCAAATCCGCTTTGCCGATCTCGCGGCAGTTTTTGACCGCTACGGCCCGGCGCTGGATCCCCAGTTTTTCCGGGATCCCCAAGTCTAGAGCAGCCTGGGAGACAAAGAGCAGGCTGGTCTCGGTCAGGGCGCGGCCAAAGCTGCCGAACATGGGGCGGGGGTACACCGGCTGCGGGGTTGGAATGGAAGCATTGGGATCCCCCATTTGGGCGTAGGCAATCAGGCCCCCCTTCAGGACAATTTCCGGCTTAACCCCAAAAAAGGCCGGCTTCCACAGACACAGATCCGCCAGTTTTCCCACCTCCACCGACCCGATGACGTGGCTGAGTCCTTGGGCGATGGCGGGGCAGATGGTGTACTTGGCTACGTAACGCTTGGCCCGGAAGTTGTCGTTGCGGCTGCTGTCCTGCGGCAGAGGCCCCCGCTGCACCTTCATCTTGTGAGCCGTCTGCCAAGTGCGGATGATTACCTCCCCCACCCGGCCCATGGCCTGCGAGTCGGAAGAGATGATGCTGAACACCCCCATGTCATGCAAGATGTCTTCGGCGGCAATGGTTTGGGGGCGAATGCGGCTTTCGGCAAAAGCAATATCCTCCGGCACATTCTTGCTCAGGTGGTGACACACCATCAGCATGTCCAGATGTTCTTCGATGGTGTTGCGGGTAAAGGGGCGGGTGGGATTGGTGGAGCTGGGCAGCACGTTGGGCTCGGAGGCAATGCGGATGATGTCGGGGGCATGCCCACCCCCAGCCCCTTCGGTGTGGAAGGTGTGAATGGTGCGGCCATTGATGGCGGCGATGGTATCTTCCACAAAAGCCGATTCATTTAAAGTATCGGTGTGGATGAGGGTTTGGATGTCGTACTCATCCGAGACTTGCAAACAGCTGTCGATCACCGCCGGCGTGGATCCCCAATCTTCGTGGATCTTGAGGCCGCAGGCCCCCGCTTCCACCTGTTCCCGCAAAGCTGCGGGAAAAGCCGCGTTTCCCTTGCCAAAGAAGCCCAAATTGACGGGGAACCCCTCCGCCGCCTGCAACATCTTGCCCAAGTTCCAAGCTCCAGGGGTGCAGGTGGTGGCGTTGCTGCCTGTGGCCGGCCCAGTTCCGCCCCCCAAAAGGGTGGTCACTCCCGAGGCGATGGCAAACTCGCACAGCTGCGGACAGATGAAATGCACATGGGCATCGATCCCGCCCGCTGTCAGGATCAGGTTTTCCCCGGCAATCACCTCGGTGCTGGGGCCAACCACCATGCCCGGCGTCACCCCCGCTTGGATGTTGGGGTTGCCGGCTTTGCCAATGCCGACAATGTAGCCATCGCGAATGCCCACATCCGCCTTGACAATGCCCCACCAGTCCAGGATCAGGGCGTTGGTGATCACCAGATCCAAGGCCCCGTTGGCGCGGGTGGCCGTCGGCGATTGCCCCATGCCATCGCGGATGGTTTTGCCGCCCCCAAACTTAATCTCCTCGCCGTAGGTGGTGAAATCCTCCTCCACCTCGATGATCAGTTCGGTATCCGCCAGGCGCACCCGATCCCCTACGGTGGGGCCGTAGTTGCTGACGTATTGGCGACGGGGAATCTCTAGGGTCATAGGGTGGTATCTGCAAAAGGGCTGCCAGGGTTTTACCACACATCCCCACCCAGGGGATCCCTTGCTGCTTGTTGTCTGGTTTCAACCCTTCATTAGAACCCATTGGGTCGA
>NZ_JANSIC010000280.1:0-2793 GCF_047461955.1 Synechococcus sp. R55.7 | reverse complement strand
GCTCTTCCATCTGCGCACGGCCTGGACTCGGCTCGAAGATGGCTATGCGCGGCAGCTCTTGTAGAGTTCGGGGTGTTTTTTGAACAACTGTTGACGCACAAATGCTACCTTGGTAGAGATGAGCAACTACCTATCTCAGACTCGGTATGACTTGAGGTTTTCCATGCCTCGCCCCTTGGATTCTTTGGAAGCTGCTTTGGAACGGTGCCGGGAGTGCAATCTGCGTTTGAGCCGACAGCGCCGTTATATCCTGGAGCTGCTGTGGCAGTGTGGCGAGCACCTCTCCGCCCGCGAGATTTACGATCGCCTAAATCAGCAGGGCAAACCGATTGGCCACACGTCCGTTTATCAAAACCTGGAAGCTTTGGCCAGCCACAACATTGTCGAGTGCTTGGATCGTGCCGATGGGCGCCGCTACGGCAACCGCACCCATCCCCACAGCCACGTGAACTGTCTGGATAGCAACCGCATCTTGGATGTGGACGTGGAGCTGCCGCCTGAACTGCTGGCCCAAGTGGAGCAACAAACGGGCACCCGCATCCAAAGTTACCGCATTGAGTTTTTTGGGGTGGAAAAGCCTGCGCAGTCCCAGCCGTAACCTTGGCAAAGGGATCCCTGCTGCCCTGAGCAAAAGTTGGGCAAAGGTCAGTAAGCTCGATTTTGGCCTTTGCCGATTTGCGACTGGATTTGCTCGAGAGAACTGGCAGGGGCCAGGCATTTGTTGCCCCAGCACACCAGCCCTAGAGCTCCTTCCGGCAGAGGTTCGGTCTCGGTGGGGAGAGCAAAGACGGTGGTGGGCCAAGATCGTTGCTGAAAGGCGGGAATGGAATCGGCCTCCAGGGTGACTTTCACCCAATTGCTATACCAATCCAGTCCGGCAAAAAGGCTGGGGCAGGTGCGCGGCTGGGTGCTCATGATGTGGGCAAAGGTTTTCAAGGCCTGCTCTGCTCGTTCCAGGTAGTCCAGATCTCCGGTGAGGGCGGCCAGGCGCACCAGGTTGGCAATGGCCACCCCATTGGCTGCAGGGGTAGCGTTGTCCTGGAACTCCTTCTCTCGCACCAACAGCTCAGGGGCACTCTGGGCATCGCTGACAAAGTATCCCCCCCTGGCCGGATCCCACAGTTGCGCATCCATCTCCTGCTGGAGCTGGAGGGCAGCCTGCAACCAGTCTTGAGGGGTGGGATCCCCCACCAGGGGCAGGCAGGCTTGCTGCAAGTCCAACAGGGCCTTGATCAGCAGGGCGTAATCTTCTGACTTGGCGGGCACCTGAGCTGTGCCATCGTAGTTCAGGCGCAACAGGGATCCGGTCTCAGGGTGGCGCTGCTGGCTGAGGATGAATTGGGCAGCCCGCAGAGCGAATTGCAGATAGTCTGCGTTGCCGAACACTTGATAGGCCCGCGCCAGGCCGGAGATCATCAAGGCGTTCCAAGAGACGATCATCTTGGTGTCGGTGACAGGTGGGATTCGCCCTGGCCAGGATTGCAGACGGGCCGACTGGGCATCCACTGCCGGAGGGAAGGGAACTCGTCGCTCCGCAGAGCCATAGCGTGCCTGAAACAGATGGGTGGTCAAGGCGGCTTCAACTTCTGGCGGCAACGCTCCTCCCTGTTGGCGCTGCAAGACGATGCAGCCGGGCCGATCGGGGAAGTTGCCCCCCGGCGATAGGTCAAACGCCTGCTGCAAGGCGCGGAAGGTTTCTTCCCCCAAGAGCTCCTGCAGCTCCTGCCAGCGCCAGACGTAGAACTCTCCCTCCTCTGGCTCTCGATCCTCTGCCCGGGCAAAGCTGTCGGCATCTTGAGCGGCGTAGAAATACCCGGCAGGGGCGGTCATCTCTCGCGCCACCCACTCCACCGTCAGCCGCACCGCCCGCTCGATGGCCGGATCTTGGATACCGTGCGCCCACAGATCGGAGAGAAACTCTAGGATCTGCCCGTTGTCGTAGAGCATCTTTTCAAAGTGGGGCACCGTCCAGGTGGGATCCACGGTGTAGCGGTGAAAGCCGCCGGCCACATGGTCGAAGATCCCTCCCAGCACCAAGGCCATGCCCCGCTCTTTGGCCCGTTCCAGAGCGCTCATGGAGCCGGGGATCCCTTCTGGTGGGTCGAAGCGGGCCGAACGCAATACCAACTGAGCGTAGGGCATCATGGGAAATTGCTGCACCGCCCCGGCATTGGAGAGCAAAGGCTGGATCTTGGGGATCCCAGAGCGCAGCAGGTCGGCGGGAATGTGGTCTTCCGGCACTAAGTCGCTGAGGGTGGTCAGAGCCGTCAAAATCTGGCCTTTCATCTCCTCTATTTTTTCCTTTTCCTGCCGGTAAAACTGCAGGATGCGCTGCAGCAAGGCCAGAAACCCCGGGCGGCCAAAGCGGGGCTCTACGGGAAAATAGGTGCCGGCGTAAAAGGGCACCAGGTCATCGGGCGTGAGGAAAACATTGAGGGGCCACCCCCCCTGCCCGCTCATGAGCTGCAACGCCTGCATGTAGATGCTGTCGAGATCCGGCCGCTCCTCGCGATCCACCTTGATGGGCAAAAAATGGGCATTCAAAAAGGCGGCAATTTCAGGGTTGGAGAAGGCCTCGCCCTCCATGACCGTACACCAGTGGCAACTGGAATAGCCGATGGACAGAAAAATCGGCCTATCCTCGGCCCGGGCTTTCTCCAGAGCTTCTGGGATCCAAGGCCACCAGTCCACCGGGTTCTCGGCGTGCTTGCGCAAATAAAGGCTGGAACTTGTGGCGAGGCGATTGGCCATGAGTACACCCTCTCACCCTTTTTGCTTTTCAGGCTAGCGCGT
>NZ_JANSIC010000279.1:0-2877 GCF_047461955.1 Synechococcus sp. R55.7 | reverse complement strand
TAGAAAAGAGAGGAGGTTGTAAGCCGGGTTCTGTAGTGCAGAGTTGCACTGGCGATCATCCATCTGGGAGTGATGTTGCCATCACCCTCTAGCGGCTCACCACCATCGAGAGCACCCTTCCCCACTTTGGGTACCGTGATCTCGATGCAGCCAACAGGGGCGAAGAACAGCCATGATCCTGCGGCTGCGGCCTTGCTTTCCACCGGGGTTTACCGAGCCAACGCCTCACGACGTTGCTGGTGGGCTCTTACCCCACCTTTGCACCCTTACCTGTGCTGGGATCCCAGCCATCGGCGGTATGTTTCTGTGGCACTATCCTCGCGGTTACCCGCACTGGGCTTTCCCCAGCGGTGTGTTCTTCTGAAAGCCCGGACTTTCCTCATCCCGCTGTCTGGTGGCGACAGCAAGGACGCGATCGCCTGCCCCTCCTCTCTCTTCAGCTCGATCCTACTGCATCTCCCAAACCTAGAAAATCCCGGAAATCGGTACAAACTCCACTTGATCGGGAATGTTGGGGGCCAGGTGTAAGATTTGCCGGTTCAAATCCATCACCACAGCCGCCACGCTTTCGGTGCGATCCCAGACGGGCAGATGGGGATCCGGATGGCGGCAGATGCAGTGGGGGGCATTCGTCCGGTCTTGTAGGATTTTTTGAAGAGCGACCGCGTCTAGGGTTCCCGTTTGAGCACTCTGGCGAAGCAAATGATAGGCCCGTTCTAGCCTTGTGGAGGATCCTATATGGGGGGGCAGCTCATCTTCTCGCAAGGCCGGATCCAGGAAATGATTGGTGTGGGCGAGGATCCCTCCTTGAGGGAGATGCAGGCCAATTCCTCGTGGACTGATTTCAAAGCTGGTCGCCTTAGCGGGCTGTAGGCCTGTCGCCTGTCCTGTAATACCGGCAACGCTGACACAAGAGGAGGCGGTGTAGGGGTAGGATCCCACCCTCTCTACAGCCTGCTGCCACTCCTCGCACTCCAACAATAAGCGCAACAGCAGATGCACCGGCATTCCCTCGGTTTGCCCATCTAGGGTAGAGCGCAAGAGGTTGAGGGCTACGGCCAACCCTGCTTGATTGAGGCCAATTTTGGCCAGGATCCCAGCTTCGGTCAGGGTGAGGTAGGCAGGGTGGGTATCGGAGCGAACGCACAACAGCACACAGGCCCTGCGCTGCTCCCCGATCCAATCCCAGGTTTGGGCCAAGTAGGTGTGGTGGGTGGAGGTAGCCTGGGGCAAGGCCGCCAGGGTGGTGCATTCTCCCCCATCCGGGTTGGCTTGGGCTGGATCGATGAGATCAATCCCCTTGAATTCATGAGCAGGATCCGCTGGGTGCTGGGGTACTCCGTTTTGGAGATTGTGTTCCAGAGCAGCGGCGCAGTCGGGATGGGATCCCCTGGGAACCGATCTGGATAAAATTTCGGTGCGCAAATTGAGGGCCAGAATCTCGGCAAAACGGAAGCCACTCCCCGCGGCAATGCCTTGGATTTCTTCCAGCAGGTGGGGCACGTGGCGCTCTAGCCAGGGCAGGGATCCCTCTGCTTGGGTCTGGGCCTGCTGCCAGGTGAGACCACAGCGGTAGGCAAATTGGCGGGCGTAGCTGGCAATGCTGTGGCGAATGAGGGGAGCCGCCTGGGATCCATACTGTTGGCCTCGTTGTTGGGGATCCCCCTGCAGATGAAGAATGGGGAACATGGTGCTGGTTTGCCCGTGACCTCAATAGGTGGGCAGGGAGGGATCCACCTCACAAGCCCAAGCGTGAATGCCGCCGCTGATGTTATGAACCTGAGTGAACCCGTTGGCCTGTAGCCACTGGCTCATCTGAGCAGAGCGGAGGCCATGATGACAGAGCACAAAAGTTGGCTGATCTGGATCCAGCTCTGTGAGGATCCGTTCCCTCCATTCCTCGTACCGGCTCAAGGGGTAGTTGCGAAAGCCCAGGGCATTTAAATTCACCAGCTCCAGCTCTGCCGGTTCCCGCACATCGATCAATTGCAGAGGGCCGGCCTCGGGATCCTGTAGGTATTGGGCCATCTGTTGCGGTGTAATGGAGCGGATGGAGAAGGACATCGCCAACTCTGGTCTACAGGGATCCCTTTTCAAGATACACCGGCTCAGCAGCTGCCCTGAGACTGCCCGCAAAGGTTAAGATGTCACCCTGATTTGGGCTTAGCCTGGGTATGGCTGTGCAACGCTTTTTGATCGACACGGATACGGCGGGAGATGATGTTACCTCGCTGCTCTTTGGGCTGCTCTGGCCCAACAGCATCCTACAGGGCTGCCCGCCGGGGTGAGTTTCATTCGAGATCCCTTTGCGGAAGTGCCCAAACCCGCCGATTATGCCAGCATCTGCAGCGGAGATACCCGTCCGCTGTTCTTTATCGGTGTGGATGCTAACCAAAACTACCTGGGGGATACCGACAACAACCCTGCCACCCTCAACCACGGTCTCACCTCGATGCTGAAGCGGGTGGATATGGCCACCTATGAAGTGATTCGCAGCGTGGTGGAAGGCAACTTTAAGGCAACTTTGTCGGCGGCATTCAAACCTTTGGCCTGGAGAACGAGGGTGTGGGCTATGCCCTGGATGAATACAACCAAGCCTTGCTCTCAGCGGATTTGGTGGCTGCTGTGGAAGCGGTGAAGCAAGACATCCTCGCCGGAACCCTCGAAGTACCTGAAGAGCGCTAGATTTTTGAGATTTTTGTTGCCGATTGATTGCGGATCCCTGGCGAAGCCTTGACTAAACAGAGGATCCATCAGAGGATGCTTTTGCTGAGGGCATTGGATCGCAACTTGGCCATCTGCACTTTGACCTCGTGGCAGTTGTTTGTTGCTCTTGTTTGTTGCTGTAACAACCTTAACCGCTAAGCGCTTGTAAGG
>NZ_JANSIC010000278.1:0-2908 GCF_047461955.1 Synechococcus sp. R55.7 | reverse complement strand
CTCTTGCCATCTCACTTTTATGCCCAGCTCCATCATTTCCCCGGAAAACCTGCTGGATCTCTGTGAACAGGGTGTGTACAAGGCGTTGGCCGCTGGAGCCGACCAGGCAGAAGTGTTTGCCAACTCAGGCCGGGAAACGGAAGTCACTTTTGAGAAAAATGACCTCAACCTGGCCCGCAGCAGCAGCGAGACCCTGTTCGGCATTCGGGTTTTCTGCGACGGCAGGCTGGGCTTTGCCACCTCCAACCGCCCGGAAGAGTTAGCTGAGACGGCTGCTGAGGCTGTGACCATGGCCAAGGCTTCGCCGGCGGATCCCCTCAACGGGCTGCCGGAGCCCCAACCTTTGCCCCAGGTGCCCTTTGCCCTTGATCCGGGGCTGCTGGAACTGGATGCCGCCACCCTGACCCAGTTGGGATCCCAATTGCTGGAGTGGGTGCGATCCAAAGACCCTCGCATCACCATCGACAGCGGCTCCCTCAGCGTGGAGGAAGAGACCCTGGCCATCGCCTCTTCCACCGGCATCCGGGCCAACTACCACAGTGTCGAGGCGGGGGGATCCCTGTTTGGCATGGCCATCGACGGGGACGAGGTGGGCAGCTTTGCCTACGACGGCGACAGTGTGCAGAAGCGGGCCGATCTGGTGCCGGCGCTGGAGCGGGCTTTTGATCGCTTTGTCCAGAAATGCGTGGGCGCGCTGGGGGCTGGCGAGGGGGAGAGCTTCCGCGGCCCTATCATTCTCCCTCCAGATGTGGTGGAGGACTTCCTGGGGGATCTCCTCTTTGTCTTGGGGGCGGATGCGGTGCGCAAAGGCAAAAGCCCCTTGGCGCAAAAAATGGGATCCCGGATCGCCAGCCCGTTGCTCACCGTGGTTTCTGAAGGCCTGGGCCTGCCCGGCTACCCCATTGAGCCCTTCGACCGCGAAGGGATCCCTCGCCAGATTACCCCCTTGGTTCACGAAGGGATCCTCTGCAACTTCATGTACAACAGCTACGAGTCCCGCGCTGCTGGCGTTTCCTCCAACGGCCATGCCACAGGGGGGGCGGGCAGCCTGCCGGGGGTGGGGCCAGCTTGTTTGAGAGTGGCGCCGGGGACAACCCCCCTGTCCGAGCTCTACGCGATGGATCGGGGAGTTATCGTCACCCGCCTCTCCGGCAGCAGCAACCCCATTACCGGTGACTTTTCTGGGGTGGTGAAAGGGGGCTTCTTGGTCAAAGGCGGCGAGAAACGCCCCATCCTGGAGACCACCATTGCCGGCAATCTCTACGATTGTTTGCGCAATATCTCCGCCATTTCCCAGGAAGTAACGGTTTTCAACGGCACGGCTGCCTTTCCCGCCCTGCGCATTGAAGATGTATCCATCACTGCGGGCTAAGTAAAGCTAGGGGTGTCGAGATCCCGGCAACAGCGATTAACCTCATTCCCAAAAGCTGCGGAGTTGTTCCCATGGGCCAGGAGATCACCTGCCTCCGTTTTGGTACTGCAGACTTTGCTCAGTTTGCAGCTCGGCTCCAGCAAGAGACGAAGTTGCTCGAGCGCTGGTTGGCCGGTGCGCCGGGGCTGGATCCGGCTTGTCAGCCCTTTGCCCAGGGATCCCCGGTGGGCGGGTTTGAGCTGGAGGCATGGCTGGTGACCCCTCAGGGGGATCCGGCCCCGATCAACTCAGCCTACCTGGAAGCGGTGAACGATCCGCTGGTGGTGCCGGAACTGGCCCAGTTCAACGTGGAGATCAACAGCCGGCCCCAAGTTTTGACCGGCTTGGCTCTGCGGCAGTTTCAGCAAGAGCTGGGCCAAACGTGGGATCGCTGTTGCCAAGTGGCCGAACACTTGCAGGCGGGGTTGATGATGATCGGGATTTTGCCCACGGTGCAGCAAAAGCAACTGACCTTGGAGATGATCTCCCCCCGCAAGCGTTACCTGGCCCTCAACGAGCAGATCCTGAACTTGCACCGGCGTGAGCAATCCCAAGCGATCCCTTCCCTGGGGCTAGATATCGAAGGACCGGCTGGGCGGTTGCGGGTTACCCACCCGGACATCATGCTGGAGGCGGCGACCACCTCCTTTCAAATCCATCTGCAGGTGGCCCCCCACCAGGCAGCCCGCTACTTCAACGCTTCTCTCATCGCCTCGGCCCCTTTGGTGGCGCTGGCGGCCAATTCCCCCTACCTGTTCGGGCACGATCTGTGGGCAGAAACCCGCATCCCTTTGTTTGAGCAAGCTTTGGATGGGCCACCCCCGCCCTCCCCCACCCACTGCCCCCGCGTCACCTTCGGGCAAGGCTATGTACAGGGATCCCTGATGGAGCTGTTTTGGGAAAATGTGCATCGCTACCCGGTGGTGCTGCCGCAAACGTTGGCCGCCTCTCCCTGGGAGCTGGCCCATCTGCGCCTCCACAACGGCACCATCTGGCGCTGGAACCGACCCCTGATCGGCTTGGATCCCGTTCCCCACTTGCGCATCGAACAGCGGGTGGCAGCGGCAGGCCCAACCCTACCCGACATGATCGCCAACGCGGCCTTCTACTTTGGCCTGGTACAAGCCTTGGGATCCCAGCCCGTTTCCCCCGAGCAGGAGCTAAGCTTTGCCCAGTGCCGCGCCAATTTCTACACGGCGGCCCGCTGGGGTCTGGAGGCCCCCATCACTTGGCTCAAGGGTTGGCAGGGATCCCTGCGCCAATTGCTGCTGGAAGAGCTGATCCCCCAAGCAGAGGCGGGTTTGGTTCAACTGGATCTGGCCCCCTCCGATATTCAGGAGTACCTGGGCATTCTCCGCGCCCGGGTGGAGTCGGGGCAGAATGGGGCCACCTGGCAGCGCCGCTATGTCGCCCGGCATGGTAAAGATATGCAACAATTAACCTGTGCCTACTGGGAACGGCAGCGGCAAGGCCAACCGGTACACACCTGGGATCTCA
>NZ_JANSIC010000277.1:0-2922 GCF_047461955.1 Synechococcus sp. R55.7 | reverse complement strand
TAGCGCGGGTGTCGGGTAGTTTACAAAAGCTTGAATCGAGATGTTTTGTGAGTTTGCAAATGGCTACATAGGTAGTTGTGGGCTACGTGGGGATTATGAAAAAAATTAAGACTTTTGGCACAGCGGCAATTTTCGCCAGTAGTCCGGCACTAGGATAGCTTCCAAGTATACCCAGCGAGATCCCATGTATGTATATTGCCCGGAGGAATTTCTGGGAAGCAAAACCCAGTGCAACCTAGAAGCATTGATAGAACGGCTGGAAGAGGGGGGTCGCACCCTTTTGAGCCAGTTGTTTGACGTTCGTTACCCTTACTGGAAGCGTAATCTCCGCAACAACATTCGCTTGGTGGGGGAGCTGCGCTATGTAGGCGAGGTACCCGTTCTGGTTTTGTTTGGCCTCTGGCCGAGAGGCAGTCACGAATACCGGGAGTTCTTAGACCGACGGCGAGATCCGGATTATCAAGAACGGGTGCGGAGCTGGGTGCCCGATGACCGTTTGCAGGCGTGGCTGGCGCAGCGGCACGAACCAGGGGATCCGCCAAACCATCTCCCCCCTCTGCCCGACGAGCTGTATGAATGGACACAGTTCTTGAATGCTCCCAATCCGCAGGAGCGGCTGGTGTTGGAAAGCGGGGAATGGGTTCGGCAAGTACGGGCCCTTTCTCCAGAGCAGCGGCGCCAGGCTTACCAAGCAGTATCCCGCTTGGTAATTGAAGGCAGGCTCTACCGGCAGCTCCCGCCGTTTTATCTGGAGGCAGAGGTCAAATGCTGGCAGGAGGGATCCCTGTATCTGGCCGTCAGCTTGGTACAAGCGTGCGAGCAGCCAGGGAGATTGTTTCCATTTCTCATTGGAGTTTACGACCACGCCCCAGAGCAAAAGGAACGGTTTGAGCTGGGATGCCAAACCTGCCTCTTTGGGATGAAAGCCAAGCAGCCAGACATTCTCCAGCACCCGCAACCTTTGGAGGTGTGGAAGCGGTACGCCCGTCGCGCCTACCCCGACTACATGGTGATGGATGAGACCATTTGGTTGGAAATGCAGGAGATCACAGAGGGAAATTTGGCTTTGTCCATGGAGGAGGAAGAAATCCTGCAGAGTACATCCATGCCCCTACTGATCAACGGAAGGGCCGGGAGTGGCAAATCTCTGATGTTGTACTACCGCTTTGCCGACTATTGCAGCCACTACCTCAAAACTTCAAAACAGAGACCTCTTGAGTACCGCCCTCTCTTTTTGACCTACAGCCCAAGCTTGGTGCAGCAAGCCCGCGACAGGGTAAGTTCAATTTTGCGCATCAGCCACCGCTATCGGGAGAAGGGGTGCAGCTTCTCCACGGAGGAAATTCAGCAATGTCAAACTTTTTTTAGCACTTTTCAGGATTACCTGCTGAACTGCCTTCCTGCCGAGCGGCAAGAACGCTACCAACCGGATCGGTATGTCAATTTTTATCGATTTCAGAGCTGGTATTGTGGTCGCCGCGATGTAGAGCTGGCTTGGCACACCATTCGCACGCTGATCAAAGGCTATGAGGTCAGTGACTATTTGGATCCCGATAGCTACCGAGAATTGCCTGAGGCCGACCGCAGTGTGGATGAAGAAGCCTTCGAGCGGATTTACGAAGAGATTTGGCCAGGCTACCGGGATCGAACCACCCATGAGGGCTACTGGGATGACCAAGATTTGGCCAGAGATGTGCTGCAAAATGGCACTCTTAATCCTATTCATCCAGTCATTTTTTGCGATGAGGTTCAGGACTTTACCCAACTTGAGCTGAATATCATTTTTTGCTTATCTCCTTGGGGAAAATACAAGTTGGATTGGGCTATTGAGCACCTGCCCTATGCCTTTGCCGGGGATCCCTTGCAAACCATTAACCCAACGGGATTTCGTTGGGCTGCTCTGAAAAAATATCTCTACGAGCATATCCGCGCCTACTTGTTGCCGAGCCATCCCTTTGAGATTGCAGGCCCGCAGGAGCTGAGAAACAACTATCGCAGCAATCCACAAGTTACTCGTTTTAGCAATGTAGTCAACCTGTGGCGGCGAGTTCTCAGCAAGAGTCGAGAAATCTATCCCCAACAGCCCTGGCGTCCCCATGAGCAGGGCATGCCGGTTCAAAGGTTTGTGCTGGATGGTCAGGAAAGAAACTTAATCGAAGATGAGCTTAGAAAAATGCTTAGTGATCTCACAGGAACGGTCTGTGTCTTACCCTGCCCTGTGGGAGAGGAGCTGAACTACGTGCGTCAGGATCCCGAACTCCAGAAGATCTTTGCCGAGGAATTGAAGCAGAATCTTAAACCACCGCTCCTGCAAACTGCTACGTCTGTTAAGGGAATGGAGTTCAAAAAAGTTATCCTCTACAAGTTTGGAAACGCCTATCGACAAAACTTTAACCGGCAGCTTAATTATTACGCCCGAGGAGCTGGGGAGGCGATATCCCTGCAACTCCATTATTTTCTCAACCAATTGTATGTCGGCATTACCCGCCCCATCGAGGCTCTGGCCATTGTGGACACCTCTGCCGGTTGGCGGGAGTTCTGGGATCCAAGCTTAGAATCCAACTCTTGGCTCAATCATCCTTCTCTGCAACCGGATCGGTCGGAATGGGAGACCGACCCACCGGTATTGGGTTACCCTGTCAAAGGCATCAATATCCAGTACTGGACCAATACAAGCTTGGAAGATCTGCAGGAGGCAGCTCTTGAGCTTCTCAGGCGCGGCATCGAGGAGGGCAACCTCAAACTTCTGGAGGATGTTCAAACTCTGGCACGGAAGGCAAAAAAACCACCTCTAGAACAGGAATGTCAGGCCTGGCTCCTCAAGCTCCAGAGGGATTACGTTTCCGCAGGGCAAAAGTTCCTGAGCCTGGAGCAGTCTGCTTTGCCCAACAAAAATCTTAAACGAGAAGCCTGGGAGTGCTT